>NZ_VPAN01000032.1:0-35855 GCF_013419225.1 Acinetobacter sp. YH12097
TTCGTATATTTGGCAATATCAAAAGCAGAGAGAAATTCACCTTTCCGCTTCAAATGCCTAAACCCTAAATCATTGACATAATTCCAGACGAAGTTCACTTCTGATGCTAGTTGGTCTAACACCTTGCAATGTTTGTCTTTTATACGTAATTTAAGGGTTTTCATGTACTTATATTAACAATCAAAACTCAAGGAAAATAGTCCTTAGTTAAATCAAACGACACTTCAGGTCGTGTCGCTTATATCTCTGACCTGAAGGACAGAGTTTTACCCTCCATTTGATAAAAAAACACCTGAACAGTGTTCAGGTGTTGGGAAAGGGACTTAAGAGATCGTCGAATGATTAGCCATTCTTAATGCGAATGATGCGATCGGTACGATCATTGACTAACACGTAGTCACCATTGATTTTGTACCATTGTTGATAACGACCGGTGTTCGGTAAGCGGCGCGCTTCACGATCACTCACTTTGTAGCGGCTTGAATCGAAATAACGAGGAAAGCTTTGACCAACACGCCAATCGCGGCTTGGATTTACACGACGAAAGTCATTACGGTCGTAGCGATTATTGTCATAACGGTTGTTGTTATTCCAATTGCTCGGACGGTGATCTTTGTCCCAACGGTTGTCTTGATGTTGGTATGACGGATGGTAACGGCGGTCATCTTGACGATGGTCTGGCGCAGCAATGGCGGCTGTTGTTGCCATCAAAGCCGATACGGAAAGAACTAAACTCGATACGATTTTGTTCATGGGACACCTCTATACATTTCTAATCTGTTTTTCGATGATTCAAAATTAGCGAGAAAGTTCAGAGAAAGCGTGGGGGCAATATAGTTGAATTGTGAAATGTATGGAGGAAATTTGAAGGTGTGTAAATGATCTGAACGCTAGGCAGCATCAGTTTTTGCGGTTAAACATTAAAAAAACCTCATAAAAAAAGCCCAGAGTTGATCTGGGCTTTAAAAATATGGCGAAATTAAATTCAAAACGGCTTACATACCTAAAATTTTCAGAATACTGTTACTATCTGAGTTGACCAATATGTAGTCATTATTGATTTTATACCATTGCTGATTACGCGATGGTTTAGGTAAGTTATGGTCTTTATAATCGACTTTATAACCATTACCACGATAATGCTGTGGCATCACATAGCCCGTTTGCCATTTATGTTGTTGCAAACGTTTGACTCCACGTTGTTCACGCATACGGCGTCGATCTTCAAGATCGTCATCGTCCTGATAACCACGGAAATCACGATCTTTTTTCATTTGACCATATGCATTGCCGCGTGGGCCATCAAAGCCACGTTCATCGTTCTTGAAGTGAGGCGCTGCAGACGTGATGCTGCTTGCTATTAAAGCACTGAAAGAAATAGCCAAAATTGGCAAAATCTTTTTCATGTTCAACCCTCATGAGTAATTTATCTTCAATATCACTACTGTACGCATTAAATGCAGAGAAACTGTGAAGAAAGATGAATATTTCTTTAAATAAAACGAAGAGATTGCGGATATTATGCGATAAATTTGGCGCCGAGAACAATCTTTCCATCTTGAAAGCGATGGTCCGATAATGCGTGCTTTTTATCCTTGCAATGCAGTCTTGATCAAATTTGAGGTCTATTGTAAGCACGATCAAAAACGCCCATCAAGTCTTGATGGGCAAATAGGGTAGAGATACTGGAATGAAAACGGTGGGTAAATTCGGGTTTTAGTACCACTGCTCATTGAGGCATTGGAGTGAATAAATCGCTTGAGCCACAGATTCAGCTTGCTCGGCATCGTCCATTGCAGAGATCAAATTTTCAGTCAGTTGTAAGGTTTCAATTGAACGAATGGTTTCAATTTTACATGTTTGATCAGCCATTTGGGTCTCCTTGCCGTCGGTCTATGTCATGGCCAACAGTCTATGCTTTTATACTTAATTTGAAAAACCGAATATTATTATAAAAATAATTTAAAAATACGATCAATGGCAAGTTGGGTAATGAAGCTGTCTATTGATCAAAGCTTGTTGAATTTCAAATGCTAATCTAAGAGTTTAAAAAAAGGGCATCAAATGGCCCTTTTTAGTTCTAAATGTGTCACTTGGAACGTAATTAGTATGCGTATTTCAGGTCAGTATAATCCGTTAATGATTTTTGAATATGAGCTTGAATAAATTCATTAATATCTTCAGGTGTCATTGCTGCACCTTGTTTGGTAATCACATGCTCAAACGGTGCTTGATCTTGCGCAATGATGCGATAAACAAAGTTAGTGATCACTTGAAAGCCTGCTTCTTGCTTTTGAATGCAAGTGATATAGAAATAGGCATGCTCAAAGTTTAAGTCAGTATGCGAAAAAATAAATTGTTCAAATAATTTTGCATTTTGACCAACCTCTAAGCCTTTTAAATCGTCCACGATACTCGGGTCGAATTTCATGCCATATTTTGCTGAAATCGGTTGACCATCGACCAGTAGGTTAACCATGCCATCCTCAGTTGGAGTCACTGTAATATTGCTAAAGTCAGACATGTATCAATCCAATGTTTTTAAAGAATGCCTCAAGTATCGGCAAATTTACTAAAAACTCAAGTCGACTTTCGCGTGGTCACTGCAAAATCATTCGGTTAATGATGTCTTGTAAGCATTCAATACATAAAAAAAGGAAGCTTGCGCTTCCTTTTTTTAATCGGCTTTGCGGCCTATTCATCTTGAGCATCAATGCTGGCACCGGTTAAATGCAAGCTGTCATCACCCATCAAATATAAATACGCAGGCATGATGCTTTCAGGCGTAGGCAAAGTTTTTGGATCTTCGTCTGGATAAGCTTTTGCACGCATGGCAGTACGTGTCGCACCGGGGTTAATACAGTTAAAACGAATATTGGGATGCTCATTTTCTTTGGCGAACAATGTACTCACGGCTTCAATGGCAATTTTTGAGACCGAGTACGCGCCCCAACGTTCACGGGCTTCACGTCCCACACCCGAACTGGCAAAGACCACAGAGGCATGCTCAGATTTTTGTAGTAGTGGCATCAGCTCTTGAGTCAGTACAAAGGGCGCACGAAGGTTCACCGCCATAACATCATCCCAAACATCCACAGGATAATGTTCTAGTTCAGTCCGCTCACCCAAAATCCCGGCATTATGCAAAATGCCGTCTAGGCGACCAAATTGCTTTTCTAAGGTATCGACCAACAGCTCATAATCACGAGGAGAGGCACTAGACAGTTGTAGCGGTAAAATCGCCGGTTGGGGGGCACCCAAGCCTTCAATTTCATCGTAAATCACTTCTAGTTTATTCAGTGTGCGTCCATGTAAGACCACGGTTGCGCCATGTAAGGCATAACTGAGGGCAGCCGCACGGCCAATACCATCGCCCGCACCTGTAATCAGGATAATGCGATCTTTGAGCAGATCGGGGCGAGGTTGATATTCTGAATATTTCATCCGTACCTCCTCGTTTTATTGTGTTGTGTTCTATCGTTATAAAGTCGCTGTGTTGAGCGTTTTCGGTTTGATGACCAAATCATGAATGACTTCATGCAGTTCAGCAACAGTCTTCACTATACAATCTGCATGCCAAGCTGTTAAGTCATCTTTGTGTTGTAAAGGTAAATAGCCATAAGCCGCTAGAATCGTATACATCTGTGCATTACGACCAGCATCGATATCACGTGGATGATCACCGATATAGATACAGTCTTGAGCATCAAGATGGATGTGCTTGGCGGCTAAATACATCGGCTCTGGGTCTGGCTTGGTTTTACTGACATCGTCTGGGCAAACCAATACCGAGCAGCGTTCAGTTAAATTCAACGCTTTGAGCAACGCTTCACTGAGTGAACGTGGTTTATTGGTGACAATGCCCCACGGAATTTGATGTTGTTCTAACTCTGCGAGTAGTGGATACATGCCTTCAAACAGATCGGTATCAACTGCAATATCAGCACCATACAGATCTAAAAAGCGTTGACGATGTGCCAGAAAGACAGGATCTTCAACGTCTAACTCTGGATAGACCAGTTTGACCATCGCACGCGCGCCTTCAGATACTTGTACACGAATATCTTCTGCACTGACCACCGCAATGCCTTTGTCACGGCACATGTCTTGAATAATACGAATAAAATCAGCCGCGGTATCAATCAGTGTACCGTCAAGATCAAAGAGTACAGCTTTCATTAGGCTTCTTTCACCGTATGAACCATGTAGTTCACATCCACATTCGGTGCGAGCCAATAGCGTTTGGTGATCGGGTTATAATGTAAACCTGTCATATCTTTGAGTTTTAACTCGGCTTGACGAATATCATGAGCTAATTCTGAAGGTTTAATAAACTTCGAATAATCATGAGTGCCTTTCGCCAACATGCGTAAAACATATTCCGCACCAATAATTGCAAACAAATAGGCTTTAGGATTACGGTTAATGGTCGAGAAGAACACATGACCACCCGGTTTTACCAGCTTTTGACAGGCTAAAATAATTGATGCTGGATCAGGTACATGTTCTAGCATTTCCATACAGGTAACGACGTCATATTGACCTGCTTGTTCTTCTGCCAATTGCTCTACAGGCACTTGGCGATATTCAATATTTTGCACATTTTCTTGTTCGGCATGTAGGCGTGCAACATTTAATGGCGCTTCGCCCATGTCGATACCCAATACTTGCGCGCCACGACGTGCCATGCTTTCAGCTAAAATACCGCCGCCACAGCCCACATCTAATACTTTCTTGCCAGTGATGCCATTTGAATGCTCATCAATCCAGTTCAAACGCAGAGGATTAATCATGTGCAAAGGGCGGAACTCAGAATGCTGATCCCACCATATGGCTGCGAAAGCTTCAAATTTGGCAATTTCTTGTGGATCAACATTCAATTGCGACATCGGTTGCACCTCAATCAAGTCTTTATATTTTAGAAAAAAGTTAATGGGAGTTAGTGTAGCGCGTCCTGAAAAAAAAGCGATAAAAGCCTTAAAAAAGTTCACAGAATGAAAACGAAATCGACAGATTTGATTTATAGTGTTGCCATAAACTAATCATAATGATTTTGAGGACGATAAGTTCAATGAAAAAATTCCTTTTAGGCACGATTACAACAGCTATTTTGGCTTTTTCTGGCAGTGCGATGGCAGCACAATTTGTCGCGGGGACTGATTACACGGTTATTCCAAAACCGATTAAAGTCGAACGTCCGGGTAAAATCGAAGTTCGTGAGTTCTTTTGGTATGGTTGCCCACATTGCTTTACATTAGAACCACATATGCAAACGTGGTTAAAGCAATTGCCTAAAGACGTTCGTTTTGTGCGTACACCTGCAGCAATGAATCCACTTTGGGAACAAGGCGCACGTGCTTACTATGCATCGGAAGCACTGGGCGTTCGTCAAAAAGCACATTTACAATTGTTCCATGACATTCATGTGGGTCAAAAAAATATCTTAGAACAAGGCGCATTTGCTAAGTTCTACACCCGTTATGGTGTTCCTGAAGCGAAATTTAACAGCACATTTAAATCATTTGCTGTGTCTTCAAAAATTGCTCAAGCGAAAAGCTTAGCGGCTCAATATCAATTGAGCGGCGTGCCTGCGATTACCGTCAATGGTAAATACATCGTACAAGGTGAAGATGCACGTACCGTTGAAATCGTGAAATTCCTTGTTGATAAAGAACGCAAAGCGAAATAACAGATGTCATAAAAAAGCCGCACTCGATGCGGCTTTTTTTATGACGGTACATTTTGCGTTTTATGGCGATAAATTTTGTGGATCAGAGATTTGAGCCAAAGATCGATCCCAATGTAAGATGCCACGAAATAAGAGCTGAACTTGAGTCTGAGCTTGGCGGCGAAATTGTTGTAGCGCATCCGTACGTTGTGGAAGGTCAATATGTCGATGTAAGTCAATCCACTGCATGGCCCAACTTAAGGCCAATTCAAACAAAATTTGTCCCAATACTTTGAGGTCTTGTTCGGATTGAATATGTTGAGTCGCTTCAACTTGAGCCAGTGCATGGGCCAAATCGGTACTGAGAAAATTAAACTCACGAGTAATGGCTTGTCTTAAGAATGCTGAACCACCCCAACGTTCAGCAATAAGAAACATCCATGCCTCAGGAAATTGCTCAACGGCATGAAATAAATAATCCAGACTTTGTCGTGTGCGTGCATCTGGTGCTTGAAAGCATTGCTGACTCAGTTGATTGAGGACATTTCGAAGGTGCAGGGCCATTTGGTCGACCAGTTCCAAACCGAGTTCGTCCATGTCCTGAAAATGGCGATAAAACGCAGCAGGAACCAAGCCGACATGACGGGAAATTTCGCGTAAGCTCAGACTACTGAAAGAACGGCCCGTAGTACTTAATGCAAGCGCTGCATCAAGGATGGCTTTACGACTTTGTTGCTTACGTTCTTCCCGTATCGACATGCAATTCGTCCTGAATTTTGCGTGGCTTCAGTCTAACAAATTTCCTGATGTCGTACGATGGGCCTATCAAAACTTGGATGAATGGATTTTGTAAATGCACACGAATGCGTCCCGAATCTGGCTGTACCTTCTGTTATAATGTGCCGCAATCAATTTTGTCAGATTAAGGACTCATTATGCGTATCGACCAACGAGCATTAGATCAATTACGTGAAGTAAAAATTACCCGTAACTACACACGTTATGCGGAAGGTTCTGTATTGGTTGAATTTGGTCATACAAAAGTTCTTTGTACTGCAAGTGTCGACAACTCAGTGCCGCGTTTCCTTAAAGGAAAAGGTCAGGGTTGGGTGACTGCTGAATATGGCATGTTACCTCGTTCAACACATACACGTACTGACCGTGAAGCGGCACGTGGTAAACAAAGCGGTCGTACTCAAGAAATTCAACGTCTGATTGGTCGTAGCTTACGTGCGATGGTCGATTTGAAAAAATTGGGTGAAAATACCATCAGCATCGACTGTGATGTGATTCAGGCAGATGGCGGTACACGTACAGCATCAATTACAGGTGCAGCAGTTGCTTTGGTTGATGCAATGAATGTCTTGCTTGAAAATAAAAAAATTAAACAAGATCCATTAAAAGGTCTCGTTGCTGCGATTTCTGTAGGGATGTATCAAGACGAGGCATTACTTGATCTTTGCTATGAAGAAGATTCAAGCTGCCAAACAGACATGAACGTAGTGATGACACAAGCTGGTGAGTTCATTGAACTTCAAGGTACAGCAGAAGACAAACCATTTACACGTACACAGTGTAATGAAATGCTTGAACTTGCTGAAAAAGGCATTCAAGAATTGATCAAAAAACAACAAGAAGCTTTAGGCTGGTAAGTTGTTTGATTCAGTTCAAACTGAATAAAGAACGCATCTTCGGATGCGTTTTTTTATGCGTTGAATATAGAAAATCCAACACGAATCGGCTATTCAGTAGCGTGCCTTTGGCTCAAATTAATAGGATCAGGATGCTTTGAAGGGCTGAAAAATTGGATGATATGTTTTTCTTTATTCAGCGTATTGTTGATCAGTGGTTGTGATTTTTTTGGGAATCAGGATCAAGAGCGTGAAGGTGGTCGTTTTTCTGAACAAAGTGAAAACTCAAAAGATCAGGACGATGATCAAGATGAGCGCGAGCAGCATGAAGACGATGCGGAGCATGAAAAGGACTCTGAACATGAAGATCAACGAGGTGCAAAACAACAGCAAGATGATGATTAAGTCATGCTAGAGGTTAAGCAGAAAAAAGGGTGCGACAGCACCCTTTATTTATGTTTAGAGTAAGCCTAGAGCTTAGGCATTAAAGCGCATCGATAAATCAATCGCTGTGACATCTTTGGTAAGCACACCCATCGAAATATAATCGACCCCTGTCGTTGCCACTTCACGTAAATTTGCAATAGTGATATTGCCTGAGGCTTCAAGTTTGCAACGACCATTCACATGTTTGACGGCATCAATCATTTGTTGCTGACTAAAGTTATCCAACATCACAATATCCGCACCTGCTTCCAACGCTTGGTTGAGTTCGTCCCAAGTTTCGACTTCCACTTCAACGGGTTTACCCGGTGCAATGGTATGCGCTTTAGCAATAGCTTGGCTAATGCCACCTGCTGCCATGATGTGATTTTCTTTAATTAAAAACGCATCAAATAAACCTAAGCGATGGTTTTGACCACCTCCGACAGAAACCGCATATTTTTGTGCAATACGTAGGCCTGGTAAGGTTTTACGGGTATCGAGTAGACGAGTATTCAAACCTTCAAGCTGCTGGACATAGGCAGCGGTTTTGGTCGCAACCGCAGATAAGGTTTGTACAAAATTTAAGGCTGGACGCTCAACCGTGAGTAAACTACGCGCAGAACCTGCGAGTTTTAAAAAGGCTTCGCCTGCGGCGACACGGTCACCATCATTTTTCAACCAAGTGACTTGGACAGCGGTATCATAAGCCTGAATGAGTGCATTGACCCAAGGCTGACCCGCCAAGATCATCTCTTCACGGCTGATAATCGTTGCAGTGGCTTGTTCATCTTCTGGAGTTAGTAGGGCAGTAATATCGCCTTCGCCAATATCTTCTTGTAGTGCGTGTTGAATATTGATTTGGATTGATTGTTCAAGCAAAGATTGCGATATGCTCATAAGAAGTTCCGTATCTTTTTTAACCCAGGAAAATGTGCGCGCTATATTAGCATTGTTCATGAAAAATGAGCGATTTTTAACAGCAATCACAAACATGAATTGAGAAATATCAGTGAAAGTTTTAGCATGAATGCCTTTAGGCTCTGATCTAAAATTCACGAGCAATTCAGACTCAGGATCACTTTATGTCACAGGTAACTACATTTCGGGTTCAGGATGGGCAACTTATCGGTGCACGGCAAGTTCCATCACCGAACTTTAATCAGCGTCCCGCAGATACCGAAATTCAGCTTGTCGTCATTCATAATATTAGTTTGCCACCTTCTCAGTTCGGCGGTGGTTATATCGAACAATTTTTCCAAAATCAGTTGGATTGGTCGAAACATCCCTATTTTCAAACCATTGAAGGGATGCAAGTATCGACACATTTATTGATCCTGCGTACAGGCGAAGTCCTACAGTTCGTCAATTTTAATGATCGAGCTTGGCATGCAGGTCGCTCAACCTATTTAGCACAAAAAGAATGTAATGATTATTCGATAGGCATTGAACTCGAAGGAAGTGATGATTTACCTTTTGAAGCTGCACAATATGCCGTGCTGACCGAGGTCGTGGCGTGTTTACAACAGGCTTATCCTAAAATTCAACAACATATTGTAGGGCATTCAGATATTGCACCGGGACGTAAAACTGATCCAGGTCCATTTTTTGAGTGGAACGCTTTTCGTCAGCAGCTGCATCATTTTAAAAACAAATAAACAATACACACTGCGTTTAATAAACCAATGAAATTCCTTGACGAGTTTCATTACAATAGGCGCACTTTCAAAAGTGAGAAATACCGATGGCGCTTTGGCGTTCGACAGTCATTGTCAGTGCAATGACTATGTTGTCCCGTGTATTGGGACTGGTACGGGATATTGTCCTGTTAAATGTATTTGGTGCAGGTAAAGACTTCGATACCTTCGTGGTTGCCTTTCGTATTCCTAACTTTTTTAGGCGCTTATTCGCAGAAGGGGCATTTTCACAAGCCTTTATTCCTGTATTGACTGAATATAAAACCAGTCGAACCCATGCCGAAGTCCAGATTCTGATTAGCCGTGTTTTTGGCTGTTTAGGTCTGGTGATGACTAGTTTGACGTTCATCGCAATGGTGGCGGCACCCGCGATTATTTATATCTATGCACCGGGTTTCCATGGTGATGCAGACAAATTTGCGTTAGCTACCGATATGTTCCGCCTAACGATTCCTTACTTACTGTTTATGTCCTTAACGGCATTTGCCAGCAGTATTTTGAATAGTTATGGCTCATTCAGTACACCTGCGTTCGCTCCAGTGTTACTTAATGTCGCGATGATTGCCGGTGCGCTATGGTTAACCCCTTATATGGCCGAGCCAATTATGGCTTTAGGTTGGTCTGTTGTCGCTGCAGGCTTCTTACAATTGGCGATTCAGATTCCAGAGCTATGGCGTAAAAAATTACTGATTCCACCGAAAGTTGACTTCAAACATGAAGGTGTTGATCGCATCATGAAGTTGATGCTGCCAGCGCTGTTTGGTGTCTCAGTGACGCAGATCAACCTACTGTTGAACACCATTTGGGCGTCTTTCATGCAAGATGGTTCAGTATCATGGCTGTATAGTGCTGAACGTATGACCGAGCTGCCTTTAGGTTTGATTGGGGTGGCCATTGGTACCGTGATTTTACCGTCATTGTCTGCACGCCATGCTGAACAGGATCAGGACAAATTCCGCCGTATGATTGATTGGGCGGCTAAAGTCATTATCTTGGTGGGTGTGCCTGCAAGTATTGCGCTGTTCATGCTTTCGACACCTATTATTCAGGCCTTATTTGAACGTGGTCAATTTAGCTTTGAAGATACACAAATGACTGCATTAGCATTGCAATGTATGAGTGCTGGTGTGATTTCATTCATGCTCATCAAAGTGTTTGCACCAGGGTTTTATGCGCAGCAAGATACAAAAACTCCAGTACGTGTAGGTTTAATGGCGGTCGCAGCCAATGCTATTCTGAACGTGGTGTTTATTGGGTTCTTTAAACTGATTGATTGGCATGCTGAGCATATGGCCTTGGCCTTGGCATCCTCTGGTTCCGCATTAGTGAATGCAGGGATGCTGTATTTTTATTTACATAAGCGCAATATTTTTCGCTTTGGTGCACATTGGAAAAAGTTGGTGATTCAGTTTGCGATTGCCAATGCTGTGATGATTGCTGCACTGTGGTATGGCTTAACATGGTACAACGGTGATGTGTCTGCGTGGATGCGTGTCGCGGAAGTGATCATCTTATGTGTGATTGGTGTTGCTGCTTATGGGATTGCTTTAATTGCAACCGGCTTTAGACCTCGTCACTTAAAACCTTAAAGCTAAAACCTACAGCGTAATGCGTTTGAGGTTGATGTAAAAAATAAGAGCCCATAGGCTCTTATTTTTTTGATTGAGACTCAAGATGATAAAAACATAGGTTTCTGATTCATGAGTCTGAGGGGAGTAATTTGTAGTTTAAAACGACATTGAATCAGTCACTCAGTCGCCTAAACTTTTCCTCGAGAGAGGAAACCAACAATTGCGAGAATGACTGCAATAACCAAAAGAATAACAGCAAAGTCTTTGGATAAGCCTGCAACACCACCAAAACCTAGCAGACTCGCAATCAATGCAATTACAGCGAAAATAATAGCCCAGCGGAACATAGTTTTATCTCCATGTGATTTTTTATTCTGTCTCATCAGTATAGGAGTCACAGAAAGCATGCTATGTATTCTTTTGTTTATTTAATGTTCAATATTCGGTAACTTAAACAAGGAATTTATGTGCGGGTTCAGTTAATATGCCTGCCACCTTCGTTGCGAGCGAGAAGATGACCGATACTCTACGCCCACATTTTTGGAAAAAGCATGCTTTGACTGAACTCACTCATTTGGAGTGGGAGTCCCTCTGTGATGGCTGCGGGCTGTGTTGTTTAATCAAGCTTGAAGATGAAGATACGCAAGAGGTGGCATACACCAAAGTGGCATGCAAACTTTTAGATTGTGAAACTGCCAGTTGTTCCGATTATCCAAATCGCAAATCACACGTTGCAGACTGCATACAGCTGACACCTGAACAAATTCACCAATTTCATTGGCTACCGCCGAGCTGTGCTTATCGTAGAATTTCTGAAGGTAAAGATTTACCGCGTTGGCATCATCTCGTGACGGGAAGTCGTGACAGTATTTTGAAGGCACGAAAGTCTGCCGCAGGGCGTTGCATCAGTGAAGAAGACGTCAACCCTGATGATATTGAAGATTATATTGTGCGTTGGGTACGCTAAAGGACATAGATACGCTCTATCTTGGGGCTAGAGTTGATCTTGTATCATGGCCAGAAAGTCTTGTTCTGACAGAACCTGAAAACCATGCTGTTTGAGGAGTGCTGTGGTTACTCCATAGCCTTCAATTTTTGTACGCGTAAAGGTGCCATCATAAATATAATGACTGCCGCACGACGGGCTACGATCTTTTAAGACCACCACATCAACCTTATGCAATTGGGCCAATTCCAACATGCGGTGGGCACCCGCGATAAATTCAGCACTGACATCTGTGCCCAAGACATCTTTGACTTGGGCTGTACCATTGAGCACATCAGTGGCTTGACCATTTTGAATTTCTGCAGGAAAACGTGGACAGCTCAGGCCGCCCATCATTTCTGGGCAGGCCGTAATGACTTGGTGAGTCTGCATCAGTTGGCAAATTGCTTGTTGTGTATTTGATTTGGCATCATAACGAACGGGTTGGCCTGCCAGACAGGCACTGACTAAATACTTCAGTGTCATCGTGTCTTGCTCCACAAGTTTTAGTGACTCAAAAGTTCCATCGCATGGTCATAACTGAGCGGACGATAAAAGTAAAAACCTTGTCCAGTATGACAATTACATTCTTTTAAGGTATCGACCTGTTCCGGTTTCTCTATACCTTCGACTAATATATTCAGGGAAACACTCGCACCAATTTGTGTAATCGCTTTGACAATGGCAAGTGCTGAACAGTCGGTATGCATGCGTTCCACAAAATTACGGTCGATTTTAATACAGTCGACAGGGTAGTTACTTAGACGTGTTAATGATGAATGACCTGTACCAAAATCATCTAAAGAAATGTGGATGCCATGGTCTTTCAATAAATTGAGGGCGCGAATCACATAATTTGAGCCACGTTCTGACAGGCTTTGCTCGGTAATTTCGACTTCAATAATGTCAGGTGAAATACCAAACTGCTTTAAGCGATTCAGTAGTTTTTCCGCATAATCATCACGTAAAAATTCGACAGGGGCTGCATTTATTGAAATTGGTAGCGGTTGAAGTCCGAGTTCAATCCATTTTTGAATATCTTGAAAGATTTTAATTTGCATCGTTTCACTAATGCGTGAAGCCAATTCATAATCTTGAAATGCAGCAAAAATTTGAGAAGGTAATTGTAATTGTTGGTCTTTATCGTACCAACGCAGCAAAGCTTCAAAGCCGACCACTTGACTGTCAGAAAGGCGAACTTTGGGTTGATAAAACGGAATAATTTGATTGGACTTAATCAGGCTGCGGGCTAGCGTTAATTGGCGAGTGGTGTTTTCAAGAATTTTAAACATGGTGTGGTTGAACATTCGCACCCCACCACGACCACTGCTTTTTAAATCATTTAGCGCAATATCAGCACATTTAAGTAAATTGGAGGTATTTTGTGCATCGCGTGGGTAGATCGCACAGCCAATACTCATACCTATATTGATGCTTTGTCCATTATAGAAAATCGGCATATCCA
The DNA here is from genome assembly GCF_013419225.1 of Acinetobacter sp. YH12097. NCBI lineage: Bacteria > Pseudomonadati > Pseudomonadota > Gammaproteobacteria > Moraxellales > Moraxellaceae > Acinetobacter > Acinetobacter sp. YH12097. Next base: position 13,441 of record NZ_VPAN01000032.1, read on the forward strand.
TTTGCTGACAGGCGATGCTGGCAATATCTGTTAATTGTTGTTGCGATTTTAAGTTCGGAATAGAAATGGCAAATTCATCGCCACCTAAGCGTGAAACCACGATATTTGCATCAAAACAGTGCTGAAAACGCTGTCCAAGGGTATGCAGTAAATGGTCTCCAGCACTATGCCCTAAGGTGTCATTAATATGCTTAAAATAATCTAGATCGATTAATAACAAACCCAGTTGTTGCTGATGTTCTCGTGCCACTCTTAAGTGACTTTTAAAGACTCGACTAAACGCACGGCGGTTTAATAAACCTGTTAAATCATCCTGTTCAATGATCCGTTGGAGTTTATTTTCCGCCAGTCGCTGTACCGTAATATCACGGGAGACACAGAGAATTTCTTTGACTTGACCATATTCATTGAATACTGGGCTGAGCATGTTATCCCAATAAGCCATGGGTTCATCGGCCACTTGGCTCATGCCGACAAAGCGAGAAGTTTTTCCTTGTTTGGCTTCTGCAAAAGCATTCAGACACGCGTCGCGGACTTCTTCAGGCAATAATTTGTGCCATGACATACCAAACTCAGTTTCAGTCGGCGACACACCGAGAGCTAAGCAACCAGCGCGGTTCATATGCAGAATATGACCGTCTAGGCTTAATAATTTAATACAGTCGACACTAGCATCTAACATTTGATTACGACTATTCAGTTTTTCTCGTAATTCAGCGCATTGATTATGTTGTAATTGTATATTCTTGGCTTGGGGCATTTTTTGAAATAAATTTATAGGTAGATCAATGCCTTGTTGAACTTGAACGATTCGCTTTTGCTTTGTTGATTGCTTCATACAATCTGTCCAATTGGGTCAGGCAAGTCTAAAATGGGATATCTTGCCGATGATACTTTAATTTGATCAATAAGGGCTAGGATGTCTTGTTACATTATAGTTAACATTCGCCTAAGGATTTTTACATGCAAGATACTTAAATAACGACATCAAACCAGCCTCTTAAATTGAATATCGAATAAAGCAAAGATTCTGCCAAGGCAGTGTTAGAATAGAAAAAACGTCCCCAATTGCCGGAAACGAAATAATAAGATGTCAGACAGCCAAATTCCTCTTCCTGAACGCATGCGTCCTCATGATTTATCGCAAATTATTGGACAAGATCACCTATTAGGTGAAGATGCACCGTTACGTCAGATGATTGACCAAGGGCATTTACCATCGATTATTTTTTGGGGACCACCGGGTGTAGGTAAAACCACGATTGCGTTGTTGTTGGCGCAGGCTGTTGACCGACCATTTATTAGTTTATCTGCGCTTAATACTGGGGTGAAAGAATTACGTGAAATCATCGCCGATGGTGGAGATTTACTGACACCTGTGGTGTTTATTGATGAAATTCATCGTTTTAATAAGTCACAACAAGATGCCTTACTGAATGCTGTCGAAAAGGGCAAAATTACCCTGATCGGTGCAACCACAGAAAATCCCTCATTTGAAGTCAACAATGCCTTATTGTCGCGTTGTCAGGTCTATACCTTAAATGCTCTGGATAATGACGCAATTCAGCGCTTATTGGATCAAGCCATTCACCAAGATTCGTTTTTAAAAGAGCGTTATATTCAAATCGAAGAATATGAAGCTTTATTTCAATTTGCCGCAGGTGATGCTCGTAAAGCATTAAATCTTTTAGATTTAATCGCCAGTACGTTTGAGCCAGACTTAGAAAATATCATTAACAATGCGGTGGTAGTCAAAGTTGCGCAGCAAAATATTGCACGCTATGACAAATCGGGCGAACAGCATTACGATTTAGTTTCGGCTTTTATTAAGTCGATTCGAGGTAGTGATCCAGATGCCGCTTTGTATTGGATGGCTCGAATGCTCAAAGGTGGTGAAGATCCTGTCTTTATTGCTCGTCGTATGTTGATTGCGGCATCAGAAGATATTGGCAACTCAAATCCAAATGCTTTGCTGTTGGCAGGAGAATGCTTCCGATCTGTGCAGGCAATTGGTATGCCTGAGTGTCGAATCATTTTGGGGCAATGTGCGGTGTACTTGGCAACCAGTGCAAAAAGTAACAGCACTTATTTGGCCATAAACAAAGCTTTAGATTTGGCAGAAAAAACCTCGAATCTACCCGTGCCATTGCATTTGAGAAATGCACCAACCAAATTGATGAAAGAGCAAGGCTATGGCGTGGACTATTTATATCCACATAATTATCCTGAACATTTTGTCATGCAAGACTATATGCCGCCTGAACTGAAAGGCACTAAGCTGTATGAGTCTGCACGCAATAAACGTGAAGTCGAAGGTGAGCGTTTGCAGCAACGCCGTTGGATGCAACAACAACAGCAACAATGATTTGAATGATCATGATGGAAAGGCGCTGCGGCGCCTTTTTTTATGTCTATTTCACGCAAAAAAAAGCCCAACTCAAGGCGAGCTGGGCTGAAAAAATAGGATGTCTTTGGGGAAATATATCCTAGAGGGTAGATGGAAAATCTGGTCGGCATACACATTGGAAACTTATAGATCCTCGTGCTGCCTAGTATGTAGCTATCTTAGTGTGAACGTGGGTAAATGTGAAACAGAGGATTTTTATGGTTAACATTTGTTTTTTCGATCATGGATTAATCGAGTAATATTTAATTAAAAAAACCGAGCTAAAGAGCTCGGTTTTTTAAATCGATGAACGACTTAGATATCAGAAAGGTCGATACCTAAACGTGCAGCAACTTCTTCATACGCTTCAACTACACCGCCTAAACCTTGACGGAAACGGTCTTTGTCGAGTTTTTTCTTAGTGTCTTTGTCCCATAGACGGCAGCCGTCTGGAGAGAATTCGTCACCTAGTACGATACGGTCGTGGAACACGCCAAATTCAAGTTTAAAGTCAACAAGCAGCATGTTGCCTGCATCGAATAGACCTTTAAGTACTTCGTTTACTTTATAAGTCAATTCTTTCATTTGAGCGAGTTGTTCTGCAGTCGCCCAACCTAATGCAATCGCTTGTGATTCATTCACCATTGGGTCGCCTAACGCATCGTCTTTGAAGAACAATTCGAAAGTTGGCGGAGTAAGTTCTTTACCTTCTTCAACGCCTAAACGACGGCAAAGTGAACCTGCTGCATAGTTACGAATTACGCACTCTACAGGAACCATGGTTAATTTTTTCACTAAAACTTCAGTTGGAGAAAGAAGTTTTTCGAAATGAGTTTCGATACCAGCCGCAGCCAATTTTTCCATGATAAAGGCGTTAAAACGGTTGTTCACCTTACCTTTGCGATCCAGTTGTTCAATTTTTTCACCGTTGAATGCAGAAGCATCGTCACGGAAAACTAGGATGAGGTGGTCAGAACTATCTGTTTCATAAACAGATTTCGCTTTACCAGTATAGAGCAAGGTTTGTTTTAACATGAGGGAACCTTTTTCGAGAAAAAATGCCTAGTACGACTAGGCTGGCCAATTTTGGTAAATCTGAGCTAACAGATCTGCAGCTTTTTCTTTGTCTGCAAAACTGTTATCGGCATTGAACACAGCGATGTTATTGCTTGAACCTACAGAAGAAAGTCTTAAGACATAGGTCTGCTGATCGACCTTGACGGTTACTTCGTAACGGTTTTTGCTCTGACCAACAATGGTATGGTTAAGGCTGCTGAGGGTAGCAAGTGTGTATTGCCAAATTGTAGCAGAATTTCCTTCAACTTTGATCAGTGGATTTTGATTTCCATCCACCAATAGTTGAGGGCGGCTAATATTTGTACTGTCTGTTGAGGAATCTGCGACGACATTATTTTTTTCCGCGGCTGGACGCGGAAGGGCATAGCGATTGCCACGCTTATTTTCAAGCTTTGGTGCATGCTCAATTGCTAGCGGGTCAACTGATGGAGCAGGATACAAAGGCGTTGCAGGACGAACCATTGACCCTTCAGGGTATTTCAGCGGTTCAACATCTGTGGTTTGTTTATAGTCCAGTGTGCCATTATTAAAGGCAAGTGAACTACAACCGGCTAATGTAAATACTGAAAGTGCCAGGCTAAGTCCTAAACGTAATTGCATGATGTTTGCTCTTCTTTATTTGATAACGCCCGCAGTGATGAGTGCTTCACGAAGCGGAGTACGATATTGTTCTGCAAGGGGTGTTAATGGTAAGCGAATGCCTGTTTCAATCAGGTTCATCTCATGAAGTGCCCATTTCACAGGAATTGGGTTCGATTCGCAAAATAAAATTTGATGTAAATTTGCAACAGTATTGTTTTGTTGCTCGGCTTGGACTGCGTCACCCGCCAAAGCGCTTGCACACACTTCGCTCATTTCTTTTGGCACCACGTTCGCAGTAACCGAAATGTTGCCTTTAGCACCTAAACCCATTAACTGATAAGCCGTTGCATCATCACCTGAGTACACCACCATATCTTTGCCTTTAAGGCCTTCAATGAGTTCTTGACCACGAGGAACATCGCCAGTGGCGTCTTTAATGCCCACGATTTGTGGAATATCAGCAAGACGGATCACGGTGTCGTTGTGCATGTCTACACCGGTTCGGCCAGGTACATTGTACAAAATTTGAGGTAAATCAACAGCTTCAGCAATCGCTTTGTAGTGTTGATACAGGCCTTCTTGGGTAGGTTTGTTATAGTATGGTGTAACTAATAATGCCGCATCTGCACCTAATTCTTTGGCTTCTTTGGTGAGTTCAATTGCTTCGTGGGTTGAGTTTGCACCTGTGCCGGCAATAATTGGAATGCGTTTGTTCGCCACACGGATGATTTCTTTGATCACCTGAGTGTGTTCGGCCATGCTCAAGGTAGAAGCTTCACCTGTAGTCCCTACAGCAACAATACTATTGGTGCCTTGCTTTATATGCCACTCAACCAGCTTCTCGAGGCTCTTCCAATCTACGCTGCCATCTTCAAACATTGGGGTGACGATTGCGACAATTGAACCTTGAATGGTCTGAGCTTGCTGAGTCATTTTGAAAAGCTATCCTATTTGTCCATCCGACAAGATGAAATATTGATTTCTGGATGGTTTCGAATTTTGATTTGTAGCATGTTCATTGGGCTATACCCAAGTTGAATAATGCTTACGCAAATTATGACTGATCAAACGCATAAGAACAATATGCTTTGGTCAAAGCCATAAAATTCTTTATACAAATCAAACTTAAAACAATCAAGTGTAAAATAGCGGTTTTTTTGCAGCCTGAGAATTGTTCAGCAAGGGCTGAATCTTGAAAATGTGTTATTCAATCGAGAGGGTTGGCATGGTTGATGGGATTGATTAAATCATCAGCAAAAGGTTGATCTATGTGTATTCCGTGCTTTTTAATCAGAATTTAAGATTAAATAACAATGACTAAAGATTTAAAAACTATATCAATTCGCTCGGGTTTTATTACAAATGATTGTTAAAAACTTGGGTAATAATCTTTTTTATATCTAATAGAAATAGACATGTTTTTATGAGTGTTTAAAAAGATCGCTTGATTTGACTGTTCATTGCACGATTCATATTTTTTTATTTTAAATTTTTAATTGTTTTTACGACTTTGTGACTTAAAGCACAAAAACTATTACACCATGCACGTAATCCAATTTTGGACGAAAGGCTTCAACTTATTGGTAGTTATATCCTTTATAAGGCTCAGCGATGATGCGACTTAATTTGAACGCTGATGACAACAAGGATTCTCCAATGGAAAAGTCAGATAATAAGCATGCTATTGTCACGGTAGCAATCTGCTTCCTTATTGCCGTAATCGAAGGTCTGGATATTCAGGCTGCAGGTATTGCAGCAGCAGGGATTCGTGAATATTTCGGGCTGGATAGCTCGCAGCTAGGGGTGTTTTTTAGTGCCGGTATTTTAGGATTATTACCTGGTGCTTTGTTGGGTGGTCGGATTGCAGACCGAATGGGCCGTAAAAAAGTATTAATTTGGTCTACGGGGATGTTCGCCATCTTTACCTTATGTACGGTATGGGTAAATAGCTTCCATAGCTTACTCGCTGTACGTTTTCTTGCAGGTGCAGGTTTAGGTGCAGCAATGCCAATTTTAATTACCTTGGCATCTGAAGCGGTAACGCCACAAAATCGTGGTCGTGCAGTCGGTTTGATGTACTGTGGTATGCCTGTGGGTGCGGCAATCTTATCATTGGTCGCAATGACGGACTTCGGTGCAAACTGGAAAAATATTTTCTATTTAGGCGGTTTATTACCGATTGTTGTGATTCCATTGATGATTTGGTTCTTGCCTGAATCGCGTGAATTCTTGAAAGCCAAAGATCAAGCGGTTCAAGCGACTGCCAATGGCGAAGTGCAACAAGGTGCTTTCAAAAACCTATTCAACACAGAAAACCGTTTACGTACCTTCTCAATTTGGGTGAGCTACTTCTTCACCTTGATGGTGGTGTACATCATGTTGAGCTGGTTACCATCGTTGTTCACCGAACTCGGTTTCACACGTAAAGATGGTGCAACTGCGCAGTTCTACTTCATGGTGAGTGCAACCATTGGTACGATCATTTTAGGTATGTTGACTGACCGTTGGAAGAAAGCTTATGTGATCATTTTGATGTACGGCGGTATTTTGGCAGGTCTATTTGCGCTGAATGGTGCAGGTTCATTGACTCAAATGTACATGGCGTCAGCTTTAGTCGGTGCATTCGTGATTGGTTGCCAAGGGGTACTGTATGCCTTCGGTGGTATCGTGTATCCAACACAGTTACGTGGTACGGGTGTTGGAGTAGCTTCAGCCGTTGGTCGTGTCGGTGCAATGTTAGGCCCTGCAATTGCGGGTCAGTTATTGGCAGCAGGTTTTGGTGCGGCAGGGGTGATTACCGCTGCGATTCCATGTATCGCAATCTCTGCAGTATTTATGTTGTTGTTGGTACGTCGTATTCCAGCTTAAGGAACATGTCATATCAAAAAAAGCCCGCATATTGCGGGCTTTTTTATGGCGACAATTGAAGTCGCGCAAATGCTTTAAATCAAGATAAATAAAGGTATTTTATGTAAAAATACAGCATAAAGAGAAAATAAAAATCAACGTAGAGGGGCTATGTCAGCAAGAAAACTGGTCGCAATTTTTAAAGTTGATCAACGTGAATTCAGTTTGTATCTATATCAATACGAATTTATCTTGGAACTCAAACCTGTATTTCAAAGAAATCGCCATCAGCCGAGACAAAATGCGTGGTTGGCCTTTGCCGATGAACCTACCCTAGAAGATGTTGCTGAAAATATTAATGCGTTTGAGGTCATGCAACAGACACGCCGCCATTTATTAAAATATATCTTTCAACATCAACCGCGCTATTTTTATTTTCATGCTTCGACTCGGCGAAAAGCCCGTATTTACCCACGCTTTGCACAGCGTTTGGTTGAGCATTTGCCCAAGTATCGGTATTGTCAGGAAGGACAGTCATTTTATTTTTATGCACAGGACTGAATACTAAGGCTTTTAAAATATGAGCGAATCAGTAGAGTCGCCGACAATGCATGACAACGGATGGAGAGATATGCAAAAAAATACAGCGCTGATTGTAGTCGATGTACAAAATGGTTTTACCCCAGGCGGTCAGTTGGCTGTTGCCAATGCCGATCAAATTATTCCAGGGATTAATCAATTGGGACAATACTTTACGAATATTGTGCTGACTCAAGATTGGCATCCAGCCGACCATATCTCTTTTGCTGAAAATCATCCTGAGCATGTACCTTATGACAGCATAGAGCTGAATTATGGAACGCAAGTATTGTGGCCGACGCATTGTGTACAAGGCACACAGGATGCCGAATTGCATCCTGATTTAAATTTACCAACGGCGCAGCTAATTATCCGTAAAGGTTTTCATCAGCATATCGACAGCTACTCTGCTTTTATGGAAGCAGATCAGAAAACTTCAACAGGTTTGGCGGGCTATTTGCGCGAACGTGGTATTGATACAGTCTTTGTGGTGGGCATTGCCACGGATTTCTGTGTTGCATGGACGGCAATGGATGCACGTAAGCTTGGTTTTGAAACTTTTGTGATTGCTGATTTGACCAAAGGGATCGATTTACAGGGTTCTTTACAGCATGCATGGCAAGACATGTTGGCGAATGGGGTGAAGCGTATTTACCTGAAAGATATTGTGCAGCAGCATGCACAGGCATTATCTTTGGCATGACCCAGTGGGCTCAGTTGAGAAAAGGCACAAGGGTGTGCCTTTTTTTGTCCCTGTATTTAAATGGAAGATGCCTATGTCGGCTTTCTTAAAATTCACTCAATTTGTGCAGAAAACATTTGCGATTTGGGTGGTGCTGTTTGCAGCGCTCGCCATGTTTTTTCCCGATGTATTTGTTTGGTTAAAAGCATATATTCCATGGATGCTAGGCATCATTATGTTGGGTATGGGCATGACCATGACACTGCAAGATTTTAAAAGTGTATTGCAAAGTCCTAAAGCTGTGATGATCGGGGTTTTGGCACAGTTTATTGTGATGCCGGGATTGGCTTTTTTCTTGTGTAAATTATTACAACTGCCGACAGAAATCGCGATAGGGGTCATTCTTGTTGGTTGCTGCCCGGGTGGAACGGCCTCTAATGTCATCACCTATATGGCAAAAGGCAATACCGCATTATCTGTTGCTTGTACCTCTGTTTCGACATTACTCGCACCGGTTTTAACCCCTGCGATTTTCTATTTGCTGGCAAGCCAATGGATTGAAATTAATGCGGCATCGATGTTGGTTTCAATTTTACAAGTGGTTTTATTTCCGATCATTGTGGGGTTAATGATTCGAACTGTCTTTAAGCACCGAGTGGATGCCTATATACAGGTCATGCCATTGGTTTCTGTTGTGGCAATTGTGGCGATTGTGGCGGCAATCATTGCGGGTAGCCGAACACAGATTTTGCAATCAGGTTTACTGATTCTTGGGGTAGTTGCCTTACATAATGGCTTGGGCTATCTATTGGGTTTTTGGGCCAGCCGAATATTTAAATTGCCCTATGCAGACTGTAAAGCAGTGTCGATTGAAGTTGGGATGCAAAACTCAGGTTTGGGTGTGGCATTGGCGGCGACCCATTTTGCCGCTTCACCTCTGACCGCTGTGCCGAGTGCGATTTTTAGTTTGTGGCACAATATTTCGGGTCCCGCACTGGCAACCTATTGGGCAGCACGGACGAGTGAGCCCAAAGCATTGGAACAAGACAAGCCTGTGCAATAAACAAAAAAACAATTCAGTAAAATAGAGGGCAATGTCCCTCTTTTTTGATGTCGAAAATAAATTTTACGATTTGATGAACAGGGCTTTAGGGAATTGCATGCTTTTTTAATTGATTAATGCTATTTGTAACATAAGTGTCATATCCGCTGCCTAACATGCCGGCAAACACTTTAGATATAGACTGTTTCAAACAGCATTGAGAGGGTATGCAACATTTTCAGCATTCATCAGAGACCTATTATAATCGTGAATTGTCACTTTTAGATTTCAATCGGCGGGTCTTGGCTCAGGCACTCGATTCAAGTTTACCTTTACTTGAACGCCTGAATTTTCTCATCATTTTTTCACGCAATTTAGATGAATTCTTTGAAATTCGCATTGCGGGGCTGATGAAACAACGAGATTTGAATGCGATTGCACGGACGCCAGATGCCATTCCGACTGAAGTGGTCTTAGATGAACTTTCCCAAGTGATTCATGACACGGTTGCAGAGCAATACCAGACCCTCAATCATGCTGTATTGCCTGCATTACAAAGTGAAGGCATTCGCTTTATTCAATTTAAAGATATTTTAGAAAAACATCGGGCGTGGATTAGCCATTATTTTAGTAAAGAAGTTCAACCAGTCTTAACACCAATTAGCTTAGATCCATCGCATCCGTTTCCACGCTTGGTCAATAAAAGCCTCAACTTTATTGTGAGTCTAGAAGGCAAAGATGCCTTTGGTCGTGCCATTGAAATGGCAATTGTGCCTGCGCCACGCTCATTGCCGCGTTTAATCAAAATGCCCGCCGAGGTTGAAGGCAGTGCAGAGACACAAATTTTCCTGACCGCCATTATTCAGCAACACATCAATGACCTATTTCCGGGGATGAAAGCGACGGGCTGTTATGCCTTTCGAGTGACACGCAATGCAGATTTAGTTCTGGCTGAAGATGTGGATGACTTGGCGGTGGCATTAAAAGATGAATTGTCTTCGCGGCGATTTGGTCGGGCAGTTCGCTTAGAAATTGAAGATGATTGTCCGCAAAGCATTATTGATTATTTGTTAGATGAATTTGATTTGAGTGAGCAGGAGCTCTATCGCATTGACGGCCCGATCAATTTATCGCGTCTCAGTGCCAGTTTTAATCGACCTGAACTGAAATATCCGGTCTATACACCGATTATTCCTAAAGTTTTTCGTAAACAAACCGCGATTTTTGATGTATTAAAAACACAAGATGTGTTGTTACATCATCCGTTTGACTCCTTTCAACCGGTTATTAACCTATTACGTGAAGCTGCAAAAGACCCTCAGGTTTTAGCCATTAAGCAGACGCTTTATCGCAGTGGGCCAGATTCGGACATCGTACAAGTTTTGGCGGAGGCGGCTCGCAACGGTAAGGAAGTAACCGCAGTTATAGAACTTCGGGCGCGGTTTGATGAAGAATCCAATATTACCGTGGCCAATATATTGCAAGAAGCTGGGGCTGTCGTGGTGTATGGCATTGTGGGCTATAAAACCCATGCCAAGATGATTCTGATTGTGCGCCGTGAAAATAATCAACTATTGCGCTACGCCCATTTGGGAACAGGTAATTACCACGCAGGCAATGCGCGGATGTATACCGATTATGGCCTGATGACGACGCATCCCGATATTTGCGAGGATGTGCATCGCATGTTTCAGGAACTGACAGGCATGGGCAAGATGGCGAAACTAAAAGCCTTACTGCATGCACCATTTACCCTGCATACCGAACTATTGAAACTGATTGAACAGGAAATTATTGCCGCGCAAGCGGGAAAATACGCACGAATTATTGTGAAGGTCAATGCACTCACGGAACCGCAACTGATTGCTGCTTTGTATCGTGCATCGCAAGCAGGGGTATCTGTAGATTTAATTATCCGTTCGATTTGTTGTTTGATTCCTCAGGTCAAAGGGATGTCTGAGAATATTCATGTGAGATCTATCGTCGGACGCTTCTTAGAGCATACTCGAGTGTATTATTTTGAGCATGCAGGCGAAAAACGATTGTACTGTGCCAGTGCCGATTGGATGGGACGTAACTTATTTTCACGGGTCGAAACCTGTTTTCCCATTTTAGAAAGCCGTTTGAAAAAACGCATTATGAAAGATTGTTTACTTAACTATTTGGAAGATAATCAAAATGCATGGGAAATGCAGTCGAATGGGCAATGGGAGAAAGTCGCGGTTGAAGCAGGTGCCGAGCCGCATAACGCGCAAAAATATTTGATTGCACAGAAAATTTCGACCGTTTAAGACAAAAAAATCCCGACTTAAGTCGGGATTTTTGATTTCGCTAAAACCTTTACGAGGCTTTTGCCTGTTTGGATTTTAAAATTTCAGTTCTGAAGTTTTGAGCCAATTCAGCGGCATCACTGTCCATCCCATTGAGCATAAATGCATGACGAGTGAGCACATTGGTCGGATTTGGCAAACTGACCAATTGGAAATGATCTGAAATCTCTTTGAGCAAAGTTGTCGGCACATGAATGGCACTTTCTTTAGCAACCAATTGTTGGACTAAACGTTCAGCCGCTTGCACAGAAGACAATTGCATGGCTTCGACAGAGCTTGAAATTGCACTACGGGTTTGTAAAACGAAACGTTTTTCTTCACGGTAGCGTTTATATAAAACATCTGAAAGCAATTGGAATACTGAGCTGATCATGGTGAGGCAACGCAGCGCATCTGGAGTGTCAGCGGTCATGCTGATGGTTGCGCCATGTTCATCAAACTTATGTACCGTACTGATGTCAGAACTGTTCAATTTATAATGTTGAACACAGAGTTCTGTGGTTTTATTTAAGAAAATTTGGCAGAGATTAAAATACGGCACAGACACGGTTTTGTTGACGCTATCGAGCAGCTGTTTCGGATCATAAAATTGAATATTTAATGCCAAGCTGTTGCTGTCGAGAACCACTGGTTTCATGTCTTTATGCTGTTTTGCTTTTGCTTGCGCATTTTGCTGCGCTTGAGCAATCGCCACAGCGGCATTATGTTTTTCTTGTTCTAAAGCCTGCGCTAGCGTTTGAATTTCATGTTTTAGACGTGATTCATTGTTGATTCGCGCTAAATATTCAGTACGACTAGGGCGAGCAATGGCACGATACGCTAACCACAACAAGCCATGTAGGAATAATGAAAATAGAATCGCGGCCCATTGCGTACGTAAGATTTCACCAATACTTGGTTTAATTAAAGTGATTTCAACCGTTCCGACTTTCTTTTCGTTTTGCAACGCATCACGAACAAAGATTTCACCGTCACGGGTTTTGGTCAAACCGCCTGTGGCCAAAACTTGATTATTGGCATTTAAGATGCGGATGGAAGCCACGCTCGGGTTGGTTGCATAGCGGTCAGCAAGTAAAGCTAATGATACGGTATTGGCCGGCTCAAGCTCAGATAGGCTGTCTGTAACCAATTGACTGGTCATCAGTTGTCCCTGACTGGCACGGTTTTCGTTCAGTTGGTGGGTTGTTGCCAATACCAATAAAAAGGTATGCAAAGCAAAACAAACTACTAATAGGCTAGCAAATAGCCCTTGTCTAGGCGCATTCAACGTAAACTTCCAAGGCATTTCTATTCAATTTAGATTATGATTCTTACATTAGTTGTAGCTCAGACCCGAGTCAATTCATGCGAGAAATCATTCTTATATCACTTTTAGGACCTGACCAACCTAATCAATTTACACGATTAATGCAGGTTTTGTCCGCACATTCCTTACAGATTTTAGATGTCGGACAAGCAGTCATCCACAATCAGCTGACTTTAGGTATTGTTGTTTCGTCGGAAGACCAAACTGCGACAGCATTAGCCATGAAGGAGATGTTGATTTTAGCACATGATATTGGCTTAACTGTGCGCTTTAAACCAATCTCTACAACAGAATATCAACAATGGGTAAATGAGGGAGGCCGCACACGCTATATCGTTACGGCACTTGCGCCAGAATTACAGGCGTCTCATTTACAGGCAGTTACAAATATTGTGTCGAGCCAAGGCTTTAATATTGAAACTGTGACTCGTTTATCTGGCCGTCCAGAGTTAGATGGATCAAGCGAAGGTCCACGCCGTGCCTGCGTTCAATTTGGCTTAAAAGGCCAGATGTTGGATGCCACTGCGATGCGTGCAGCATGTTTACGTCTATCTACTGAACTAGGGGTAGATGTTGCCGTTCAAGAAGACAATGCTTACCGTCGTAATCGTCGTTTAGTCTGCTTTGATATGGACTCAACGCTGATTGAGCAAGAAGTAATTGACGAATTGGCGATTGAAGCGGGTGTCGGGGCTCAAGTGGCTGAAATCACTGAACGTGCTATGCAAGGCGAGCTCGATTTCCAACAAAGTTTCCGTGCACGTGTGGCACTGCTCAAAGGTATGGATGCTTCGGTATTGCCTAAAATTGCAGAACGTCTGACTGTCACAGAAGGTGCGGAACGTCTGATTTCAACGCTGAAATCACTGGGTTATCGCACGGCTATTTTGTCAGGTGGTTTTCAGTATTTTGCTGAATATCTACAAGCAAAACTGGGTATCGATGAAGTCCATGCCAATGTACTGGACGTCCAAGATGGCGCGGTAACCGGTGAAGTGAAAGGCCATATTGTGGATGGTGCCCGCAAAGCCTTCTTATTGACTCAAATCGCTGAAGAAATGGGGATTTCATTAGAACAAGCCATTGCAGTCGGTGATGGTGCGAATGACTTGCCAATGTTGTCTTTAGCTGGCTTAGGCGTTGCCTTCCGTGCGAAACCTTTGGTGCGTCAAAATGCCAATCAAGCCATTTCAAGTGTGGGTTTAGATGGTGTTCTTTACCTGCTTGGTGTGCACGATAAAGATTTAAATCGTGCTTAAAACCATTTAAGTCATACTAAAAAACGTAGCCAAAAGGCTGCGTTTTTTTATGCCAAGAATTCAGCTCATCCGATGAACGGTAGAAGAAAATTGTCGATAAAAACAACGATTAACAGCATTCGAAAAATTAATTTTTTTAGCCTAAAATCAGCTGTTTTTTTTGTAATGACACTCGAAACGAGATGCCATCATTGTTCTAGAAATTCTTTAAAAAGAAAAAATGTAATGACAAAATAATGTTGCGACAAGGTGTGTCGCATGGACAAAAAACGAGACTTTTTTTATGCAAAAAACTCAGCATAATGCTTGCAAGAGATTGAGATCGACCAAATCTATTTACTGAAGATACAGTAGTGAGACGGCTCAGCATCCTGTAAGACAAGAGATGTCAGCTGTCAAATGACGGAGGTTTTTATGTTAACAGCGAATTTAGCAACAATCGTTGGCCTGAGCTTGGTATCGGCGGCTGTGATTGCTGTTTTCTTCTCGCCTTATCGTCGCTGGTTAAGTTTTATGCTGGCGGGGATGCTGGTGTGGGGACTCATTGAAGTGATTCGATTTGGTACACAAACCATGTTTGAATTATCAGTGACTTATAGTTATTTAACGGCATTAATGGCCGCAATGGTGGTATTCACTTTAGTATTGTTACGTGAAGACCGCCGTGCAGAGCGTGCGATGGCAAAGCGCCAATGTATAGAGCACACGCCTGTATATGATGAAGAACAGCAATGTTCGAGCCGATAAATGCCAGAACAAAATTTCAATGAAAATGCGCCTAAGGGCGCATTTTTTTATGAACGCATTAGTCCGATTTGAGATACAAAGCCTTACTTCTCAAAAGCCAAGTTATGGTAGGATGAAACCAGTCAATTTTCCAACAATTACAATAGGCTTTAAGTCATGAAACTATCATCAATTCCTGTCGTAAAACTACCTTTAGTTGATGTCAGTACGGATCCACTTGATTTACTCGTGGCAGGTTTAGCGCTTCGTATGAAACAGCTTGCACGTACTAGCCCTAAATTCATTGAATTGGTTCATGAACGTCAATTTCGCATTCAAATCGGTACGGATTTGGGTGTTGCACGTCAAATTATTGTAAATAATGGACAGATTGATACTGTTTCAGGTGATGCTGAAAAAGCCGACTTTATTTTGCAATTTGCGGACAGCGTACAGGGCGTAAAAACCCTGATGAAAGGTGACCCAACTGCATTCATGACGGGTATGCAAAATGGCAGTATTAAAATGGAAGGTGATTTTGGGCTTTTGGTTTGGTTTAACCAAGTGGCGAAGTTAATTCCACCTAAACTTCCAAAACCGGTTAAAGAAAAAATCAAAATCGCACGTGCGTTTATTAAAGAGAAAACCGGTAAATAAATTTAATTTTCATTGAAAATTAACGTTTTTTTGGTAAAAATACCCCCCACTTTTTAGGGGGTATTTTTATGAAAAAATTAATTACGTCGGGTTTAATTGCCGCATCATTAACAATGACAGGTTGTGCAAGTATCATTTCTGGATCGACTCAAACTTTAACCTTTAAGTCAGTTCCTGATGAAGCATCGATTTCAATTACAAATAAAGCGGGGGAAAAGGTACATACAGGTATCACACCTGCAACTGTTACTTTAAAACGTGGCACTGGATACTTTAAACCTGCAGCTTATGATGTGACATTTAAAAAAGATGGCTATCAAACAAAGACTGTACAGGTAACAGGAACGGTAAATGGTTGGTATGTCGCTAATATTATTTTTGGCGGACTTATTGGTTTGTTAATTGTTGATCCAGCTACTGGTGCAATGTATACATTGAATCCCGCTGATGTAAATACTGTTCTAGACGCAAATCAAACAACAACGTCAAAGAAAAATGATCAGTCATTAACAGTCATGCTTGTGAAAGATATCCCTGTGGAAGTAATGCAACGTGCAAAACTGATTACAACCATTTAAGACCGTATTATTCTAGCTTGTGAAAGCCCTCAAAAGAGGGCTTTTTTAATGCTTCAGTGGTTATTCAACTTCTAAATTAAAGGTCACTGGACCGTCATTAACCAAATGCACTTTCATGTCGGCAGCAAAGATGCCTGTTTGTACATGGTCATATTGGCTCTTGGTGTAATCGACCAGCTGTTCATACAGTGCTTTGGCATCGTTTGGCGGCATGGCAGGGCCAAAATCGGGGCGCAGGCCTTTTTGCGTTTGCGCCATCAGGGTAAATTGAGACACCAAGAGGATACCGCCGCCGGCTTGACTGACATTCCAGCCCATCTTGCCTTGTTCATCATCAAAAAAGCGGTATTTCAAGATCTTATCAATCAGCTTTTTGCCTTTTTCTAAATCATCCGCTTTGCCAAGGCCTAAAAACACTAAAATACCGTGATTGATTTCACCCGTGATCTCACCATCGACCACCACTTTGGCTTCTAAAACACGTTGTAACAAGGCCCGCATAACTTCTTCCGAGTAGAAAATTGAACATAGGGCAGGGATTGTAGCAAATGCATCCTTCTTTCGAGGCGATGTGTAGAATTTTTTGGGCTCAAACATTTGAAAATGAACTGTATATTTTTTATAAATCTAATAATACGATTGAATTTATAAAATAATCTGTTTTATCTATTTATTGAATATCAGTATCTTTGCGGGGCAGGAAAGGTATTTAACAGAGAGATTAAGACGATGTTTAAGCGTTCTTTATTGGTTGCGATGTTAGCAACAGCAACAGCGGCGACTCAAGCAGCGCCATTAACCAAAGACAATGGTGCACCAGTAGGCGATAACCAAAACTCGATTACTGCGGGTCCAAATGGTTCAGTTCTACTTCAAGACGTGCAATTGTTTCAAAAATTACAACGTTTTGGTCGTGAGCGTATTCCTGAGCGTGTGGTACATGCCCGTGGTACAGGTGCTTATGGTGAATTCGTTGCAACTAAAGATTTATCTGATCTAACCATTGCTTCATTGTTCAAAGCAGGTACCAAGACTCCAGTTTTCTTACGTTTCTCGACTGTAATTCACGGTAAAGGTTCTCCAGAAACTTTACGTGATCCGCACGGTTTTGCGATTAAGTTCTATACACAAGAAGGCAACTGGGACTTAGTGGGTAACCAAACTCCAGTGTTCTTCATCCGTGATGCGATCAAATTCCCAGACTTCATCCATGCCATGAAGCCTAGCCCAATCAACAACGTTCAAGACGCAAACCGCGTATTTGATTTCTTGTCTAGCCAGCCATGGGCAACCAACATGTTGACTTATGTGTATGGTAACCAAGGCGTGCCTACCAGCTACCGCGAACAAGACGGCTTTGGTGTGCATGCATACAAGCTTTATAACGACAAAGGCGAATACAAATACGTTAAATTCAACTTCCGCTCTAAACAAGGTGTGAAAGGTCTGAACGTTAAAGAAGCTGCTGAGCAACAAGGTAAAGATTTCAACCACTTGACTAACGATCTTTATAACAACATCAATGCTGGTAAATTCCCGAAATGGGATCTTTATATCCAAGTGTTAGATCCTAAAGATTTAAACAGCTTTGATTTTGACCCGCTTGATCCAACAAAAATCTGGCCTACAGATCTAGTGAAAGAAACCAAAGTGGGGACTTTAACGCTGAATCGTATGCCAAAAAACTTCTTCAATGAAACTGAACAAGTGGCATTGGCTCCAGGTAACTTAGTTCCAGGTATCGAGCCTTCAGAAGACCGTCTATTACAAGGTCGTATCTTCTCTTACTCAGATACTCAAATGTACCGTTTAGGCGCGAACCACCAGCAAATTCCAGTAAACCGTCCGCTTGTTGCTGTTAACAACAACAACCAAGATGGCTACATGAATGTTAGCGAGCGTGATTCTGACGTGAACTACGAGCCAAGCCGTAAAGAGCCTAAAGCTGCCACTGAGAAAGCACGTGCAGTTCAAACACCGCTGACTGGCACAGTTCAACAGATCGGTACCAAAGAGCAAAACTTCAAGCAAGCGGGTGAGCTTTACCGTTCATACTCTGCTAAAGAAAAAGACGATTTAATCATGAACTTGGCTGCGGATCTTGGCAACGTAAAAGATTCTGAGACCAAGCACATCATGTTGTCTTACTTCTACAAAGCAGATGCAGATTACGGTATGCGTATGACCAAAGCAGTAAACGGTAACCTTGCAACTGTAAAAGCCAAAGCAGCACAACTGAAAGACTAATTTCGATCAGTCTGAAGGATTGGTAACTAGGGGCTAGAACGTTACCTCAAAAAAGTCCTATGAAGCTCCATACCTTTCCTGCACCCTAGGGGGAGTTTCATAGGCACTCCTTAAATAATTCATTTTTCTTAATGAAATGAATTGTTTCCAATTCAATTCTACATTCGATTTCTGTTGGAGTTCATCATGAAAGTTATGCAGCATTTGACTTTAGCCAGTCTTCTTGCGTTTGGTTCCGCATTCGCAAACGTGGCAATCGCGGAAGATATCTCCCCCGCTAAAGCGCCTGCAAGCGATCAGATGACCTCACAACAGGAATTGATTGCGATCTTCTTTGCTGCAGCCAAAACCGGCAATGAAGAAGTGATTAATGAGTTTCTTAAGCATGGTTTTCCGGTTGATGTACGCAATGCCTCGGGTTTTACACCGCTGATGATGGCGACCTAATTATGGTCATCAAAATATTGTGACTCGTTTATTGGAACATGGTGCAGACCGCTGCGCACGTGACAATAAAGGTAACACCGCTTTGATGGGCGCCATGTTTAAATTGGAATGGGCGATTGCAAAGCAATTACGCCAAGTAGACTGCGATGCCAATGCCCAAAAAACGGGGCAAAAGACTGCAGAACAGTTTGCACATGAATTTGGTCAAGAAGAAAAATATCGGCAGTTGCTCAAAAAATAGTGAGCTTGATCGCGCTCAGCTTTAGCAAAAAAATTGAAAAAAGTCGATGAATCGTGGTGATTTATAAGTTATTCCACTAAATCAATCGGCTTTTTATCAATAAAGTATGCTTTAATGCAAAGAGTTGATAAAAACTGAAAGTCTTTATGTCTCCAATCATCCAATCCTTATTAGACACAGATCTGTATAAATTCACCATGCTTCAGGTGGTGTTACACAAATTTCCGCAAACCCATAGTGTGTATCACTTTCGTTGCCGTAACTTGGATGATACAGCCTATCCACTGGTTGAAATTTTGGATGATTTAAACATGCAGCTCGACATGCTGTGTCAGTTGAAGTTTAAAGAAGATGAATTGCAGTATTTACGCAGTTTACGTTTTATTAAAAGCGATTTTGTTGATTATCTTGAATTATTTCAGCTTAAACGCCGTTTTATTAAAGCGGGTATTGATGATGAAGGTCGACTCGACATTTGGGTAGAAGGCCCAATGGTTCAAGCAATGATGTTTGAAATCTTTGTTTTAGCCATCGTCAATGAATTATATTTCCAACGTATTCGTACACCCGAAGTTTTAGCCGAAGGTGAGCGTCGTTTGCAACATAAGATTGCCTTGCTGAAGCAGTATGAAGTACGGCAAAATCCAAATGATCCACCATTCTTGGTCTCTGATTTTGGCACGCGTCGTCGTTATAGTTATGCATGGCAAAAGCATGTAATTGAAGAATTAAATCAGGCTTCACCGTATATTTTCCGCGGTACAAGTAATGTTCTGATTGCCAAAGACTTGAACATTACTCCAATTGGTACAATGGCGCATGAGTTCCTACAAGCATTCCAAGCGCTTGATGTTCGTCTACGTAACTTCCAGAAGTCTGCGCTAGAAACATGGGTACAGGAATACCGCGGTGACTTAGGAATAGCCTTAACGGACGTTGTCGGTATGGATGCGTTCCTACGTGACTTCGATTTGTACTTTGCCAAACTATTCGACGGTTTACGTCATGACAGTGGCGACCCGTATGAATGGGGCGATAAAGCCTATGCACATTACAAAAAGCTTAAAGTCGATAGCAAAAGTAAAATGCTGACCTTTAGTGATGGTCTAAATATCGAAAAAGCGTGGGATTTGCATAATTACTTTAAAGACCGTTTCCAAGTTAGCTTTGGTATTGGCACCAACTTGACCAATGATATGGGGCAAACTGCGCTGAATATCGTACTGAAACTGGTTGAATGTAATGGTCAATCTGTGGCAAAAATTTCAGATAGTCCGGGTAAAACCATGACGGATAATGATACTTTCTTAGCGTATCTACGTCAGGTATTTGACATCCCAGAAGTTAGCGCTTAAACACAGCATTAGATAAAACTAAAAAAGCCGAATCAATGATTCGGCTTTTTTATATCTAAAATATTGCTAAAGGAATGCAAAAATTCAGAATAATAGTGAAAATGACTTATGCTAAGATCGAATTTAATCGCACAAAATACAACACGAACAACGATGACAGCATCTACACTGAATTTTGGTCTGCTGATTGAAGCGGAAGAATTGGTTCCACATCTTGGTAATGAAAAACTACGGATCGTCGATTTGAGTCGTCGTTCGGTTTATGACCAATTGCATATTCCACATGCACTGCATGTGCAGCCGAAACTGTTAGTGCGCCAAGAAGAACAAGCGATGGGGCTTTTACCTGACCAAGCCGGTTTAGAACAGCTCATCAGCTATCTGAATATCAGTCCAGAACATCATGTAGTAGTGTATGACGATGAAGGTGGGGCATGGGCTGGTCGACTGATTTGGAACTTACATTGCCTCGGTTTTGAAAATACCAGTCTCCTCAATGGTGGCATCCATGCTTGGCTTGGGGCAGGCTTACCGACCTCGTCTGAAATTGAGCAATTTGAACCCGTGAGCCCATTGGTTGAAGTAAGTGCAGAGGCGCGTGCTCAGTATCAAACAGATTATGATGAGCTATTGGCTCGTGTGCAGCAGGAGCAAATCCAAGTATGGGACTGCCGTACCGAAGATGAATATACAGGCCTACGTTTGGCTGCGCGACGCGGCGGTCACATTCCGGGGGCACGACATTTCGAATGGAGTACTGCCCTTAACCGGGAAAATCATTTAAAATTGCATCCTTTAGAACGCACACAACAACGCTTAGAACAATTGGGATTCAATTTAAACGAACCTGTGGTGGTATATTGTCAGTCCCATCATCGGTCGGGCCTAGCTTATATACTGGGACGTTTACTCGGTTGGAATATTCGAGCTTATGATGGTGCGTGGAGCGAGTGGGGCAACCGACTCGATAGTCCTGTGATCACCGGAGAGTTGCCGTCTTGAGCCTTACATCTCAGTTAAAAAAACAAATTTTTATTCAAGCTCAGCGTGTTGTTCCGCAGCACAAATTATCACGTATCGTGGGTAAATTGGCTGCGAGTGAAAACCCTGTGGTGAAAAATGCTGTGATTACCGCATTTAAAGCACAGTATGGCATCGACATGTCGATTGCTGAGCAAAGTAATGCCCTGAAATTTAAATCATTCAATGAATTTTTCACTCGTTCTTTAAAAGAAGGCGTACGTGTAGTTGATGCAAATGCCAACAGTGTTGTTTCACCCGCAGATGGTGCGATTTCACAACTGGGTAAAATTGAAAATGGTGATGTATTTCAGGCCAAAGGGCAGAAGTTCACTGTTGAAAACCTGATTGCCGATCCACAATTGGCTGAGCCGTTTAAAAATGGTCAGTTTGCTACGGTCTATTTGTCTCCAAAAGACTACCACCGTGTACATATGCCATTTGCAGGGACATTGACAGAAACTTTGTATGTACCGGGTGAATTATTCTCTGTAAACCAAACCACTGCTGAAAATATTCCGGGTTTATTCGCTCGTAATGAACGCATGGTCTGCTTATTTGATACAGAAGTTGGTCGTATGGCGGTCGTACTGGTAGGTGCAATGATCGTGGCAGGTATTGAAACCGTGGCTACAGGTAAAGTTAAACCGACAGGGCGTTTGGAACTGAATCAACACGATTTATTCTTAGAAAAAGGTGCAGAATTGGGCCGTTTCTATTTAGGTTCAACAGCGGTTGTGTTGTTTGAAGAAAACAAAATGCAATGGGATGCGACCTTTAAAGCCAACTCGACTGTGGTGATGGGCGAAGCTTTAGGGCATACCATCTAATGAATTCCCTGTCCCTTTAGGAGAGGGTTAGGGAGAGGTTTTTGAGCTAAGCTGATGTATTCAAAAAAGAATCCCTTCTAACCTCCCTTTATTAAAGTGTCTTGTCCTGAAATAGATTGACAGTATTCCACTTCAAACCGAGTTAAGCAATTAGCTCGGTTTTAGTTTGCTCATACGTCTGATTCGGGGTGTTCATATTTAAACTTAAATGTGGTCTATAGCAA
>NZ_VPAN01000033.1:0-35845 GCF_013419225.1 Acinetobacter sp. YH12097
TGAAAACCTTCAAAATTCTTGCTGAGCGATATCGCAATCGAGGCAAAAGACTAGCATTAAGATTCAATCTAATTGCTGGAATTTATAACTTGGAGCTGAGTGAAAAATGACTTATGAAAGAAATCTAGTTACTTTTTATTAAATACATGCTGCAGAATGAGACAGCATGTATTTGATTTATGTTCAGATATAAATGTCAGACTGCATATATAAACAAGCATAGCCTGAGATTTCTATACGGTCATTTTCGAGCATTTGACAATGTAACTCACCACCACGGCTTGATGCTTGATACGCCAAGATCTGACGCTTGTGTAGAAGTTCTGCCCAAATAGGCACGATTCCGGTATGAATAGAACCCGTAACAGGATCTTCATTGATGCCATTACCCGGTGCAAAATAGCGTGAAATGCAGTCATATTGCTGGGCTGCCGCAGTGATTGCAACATCAGTAATCGTACCCGGCGCTGTAATTGCGGTGCGGATTTTGCCGAGTCGTTTTAAAATTTCAAAATTCGGTTGTTCATCCAAAACCTGTTGAGCCGTTTCATATTCCACAATATACGCCTGCGCATTCAGATAAACCTGCTTAAAAGGTTGACTCAACCCTAGACGTAGCTCTTCAGGATATTCGCTCACGACCTGTGCCCGACGTACAGGGAAATTCATCAGAATTTTTCCATCTTCAGCTTTATTTACGCTAAAAATACCGAGATTTTTGACATGAAATTGGATATTTTTGTCTGCAGTATAAAACTCAAAAAGCACATAACTACTGGCCAATGTCGCATGTCCACAAAAGTCCACTTCAGTGGTCGGTGTAAACCAACGAATTTCATAATTGCTGCTGTCGATTTTTTTCACAAATGCAGTTTCAGACAGATTATTTTCCAAAGCAATCTGTTGCATCAAGTGTTCATCTAACCATTCATCCAACACCAAAACCGCCGCTGGGTTGCCTTTAAATAACACTTGGGTAAATGCGTCCACTTGATACATTTTCATTGATAGAACTCCTGATTTAGTGATTTATATTAAAGGCTTTTGAAAATATTTCATGCGTTATATGCTATGTAGCAACACTTTTGAATAAAACATCTAAGTTTTAGATGAACTTAAATATAGGCACAATTTTGAAAACGCATATTCACCCCGTTCCTTTAGAAAAATCATACCGACTTTTAAATCATGGCCCGACTGTGCTCGTCTCTGCTCAGGATCAAACCCATACTGGTGTGATGACTGCAGCATGGGCATGCGCCTTAGAGTTCAACCCTGCAAAAGTGACAGTAGTACTGGATAAATCAACTAAAACACGTGAGATTATTGAGAATTCAGGCTATTTCGCCTTACAAGTACCGACACTGAAACAACTCAAACTCGTCTATGCACTTGGCATGATGAGCCAACGTGATGCGCCAGAAAAATTACGCCAATGTGGCGTGGAATTATTTCAATTTAATAACTCAGATATTCCTGTGGTTGAAGGTTGTGCTGCTTGGCTACTGTGCAAACTTATTCCTGAGCCGCACAATCAACAAGCGCACGATCTGTTTATTGGCGAAGTCATTGCTGCCTATGCAGACGACCGCGTCTTCCGTAACGGACATTGGTATTATCATGAAGTAGAAGATGAATGGAAAAGTCTGCACCATGTTGCTGGTGGGCATTTTTATACCATTGGTAATCCTGTATCTGTAGACGAGACACCAGACTAAAATAGCGCTATGAACTCTGTCGTTTATTTAGGGTTGAAAATCGATAATCATACCTTTTGAGCATTTTCATGCTAACTTTAACTTAATTTAAAATATTGAATGAATGGATATGACGTTTAAAATACATACATTGGATGTCAAAAATTCACTGCAAAATTATATTTGGCTGCTTGAGCACACCGAAAGCCATGATGTCATTGCAGTAGATCCTACTGAAGCCGCTTTGGTCGAGCGCTATTGTCAGGTACATCAGCTCAATCTTACGCAAATTTGGCTAACGCATTGGCATAAAGATCACGTTGGTGGCGTACCAGAACTTATTCAGGATAAAAACATTGCCGTTTACGGTCCCCGTGCAGAATTGAGCCGTATTCCATGGGTGAATTATCCTCTCGATCATAATGACCGTTTTGAATTTCATGGTCTTGAAATTGAAATTACAGCAACTCCCGGCCACACCCTCGGTCATATCGTATATTTTATCGATGACATTCATACACTTTTCTGTGGCGATGTATTATTTGCTATGGGTTGTGGACGTGTATTTGAAGGCACCTTTCAACAAATGTACGATTCCTTGAACCGTATAGCCGCATTCCCTGCTGAAACTCAAGTGTATTGTACTCACGAATACACCCTATCGAATGCTCAGTTTGCGCGGCATGTTGAACCTGACAACCTTGCCATACAACAGCGTTTTGATGAGGTTGAATCAATGCGCATGCTCGGACAATGTACTTTACCAAGCAGTATTGAATTAGAATTAGAAACCAATCCATTTTTACGCGCAGAAAGTGTTGAAACGTTTCAGCGCTTAAGAGAACTTAAAGACAATTTTTAATTGGATTGAGAGGTATAAGCATTTTAGATTTCATCACAAATAAACTGTTTTATTTGTGATGAATGTTTCGGGCCGATTCATCATTTTATATTTATAAAATTTGATTGGTGGCAGCAAACTCATCCAATTCAGCTTGTGTTACAACTCGAACGGCTTGCATTTCATCGATACGTACCATCAATAAACCACCTAATGCCGGCTGATAACGTCGTGCACTACCAAATGGTGTATATGCCACTTTGGATTGCTCCGAAAAGACCAACCAATCTTCATGTCCAAGCATCACCGCAACAGGCGTCTGCCCTGCTTGTTGCATCTGTTCAATTTTTGCTTTGACATCGTGCTCAATGTTTTGCATGCGTTCAATCTATTTATATCGATGGGACATAGTATAAAAGCATTTCGACAAATCTTGATGTGAAATAACTTTGCATGCTCACCTATCCAGTTAATTTGGCTGTGAACAAGTCTTTATTTGCAATCAATACTGCACACCTAATCCACTATACTTTCTTAGTTAAGTCATCGCTTATTTTGCACACAGCTTCTCTATAGGCATAGGATAGATTTTAAGCCAGCAGTTAAAACCTAAATTTTTAAAATACGTTATATTTACTTACATTAAGTTTAGCTTGTTATAAAACAGCGAGTTAAATGAATTTATACAGTTTACAATCCGATAATCTGTTTATTTATCCATCAAAATTTCATATTTTAAATAAAAGTTTTCCATTTCCCCTTTAAAAAATATTTTGACACCCCTATTTAATATTTTAATGATTGATAAGGAGTTCGCTCGTGAAAAAAGTGGTTAAAGCAAAAAATTTAGTTGCCTTCCGTCTTTGGTTAGAAAAGTTAGGATATTCTGTTCGTACACTGGCAGATAATCGTGGATTTACATTCAGTTTTAAAAAAGAATATGGTCTAGTGACTGTAGACTTGTCTGGTAATGCTTTGGCCATGCAGCTCGGTGAAGAGTTTGAAGATCATTTAAAGGCATAATCTTCTCTATAATTTATTCGAACGATTTGAAATAAATGATTTAATTCGATTGATTCGAATCCGCATTTCAAAATTTGCCCGTATATGCGGGCTTTTTTTCACCTTTGTTTTACTGACACATTTTTAAGGAGTGAAATTTCTGACAATAAAAAAGCAAGATTAGACATCTTGCTGTATCTCTTCGTTCATCATCTTTCATTAGATTTTTTTATTAGAATTAGTCTTCAAAAAAGACCATGTTTAAGACACTGATTTTTTCGAATTTCAAAAACAAAAAAGCAAGGTATAAAACCTTGCTTAATCTAATGGTGGGGACGGAGAGACTCGAACTCTCACACCTCGCGGCGCTGGAACCTAAATCCAGTGCGTCTACCAATTTCGCCACGTCCCCAACTCGGGTGCTGACAATGTCAGACTTTAATTTGTTTTAAAAACCTGTTTATTTGGCAACTTAATAAATTAAGTGGTGGGGACGGAGAGACTCGAACTCTCACACCTCGCGGCGCTGGAACCTAAATCCAGTGCGTCTACCAATTTCGCCACGTCCCCAACAGGGTTGCTGACAATGTCAGACTTTTTAAAACTTGGCAGAGGATCAAGGATTCGAACCTTGACGAACGGTTTTGGAGACCGTCATGCTACCATTACACCAATCCTCTGTAACCTTCATTACCAAACTCATGTTTAGTAATTCAGTGGTGGGGACGGAGAGACTCGAACTCTCACACCTCGCGGCGCTGGAACCTAAATCCAGTGCGTCTACCAATTTCGCCACGTCCCCGATGGCTGTGTATATTATAGAGATCACCCCTACATGACAAGCCTTTTTTATAAAAAAGCATCTTGTTTGTTTAAATAAAAAACAATAGTGCTTTTTTTGTATTTTTCTTAAGCAAATTCAGCAACTAAGTCGCTTTTTAAGCGATAAAAATCCACCAATCTGTCATTTTTTTGCTTCATCAACATGTGTTGCAATAGCTGAGTAAACCCTTGATATTGCAGTGGCAAATCAAGCTTTAAGCGTTGGCAATGTAAATAGGCCCAATCTTCATAGTTTTTCGCCTCTAAACGCTGTGATGTCAGCCATTCCAAAAAAATAATCCCCAGCGCATAGATATCACTGTGCAAAGATTTCGCTTGTCCATGGAAAAGTTCTGGAGCCATATAACGTGGTGTCGCAGTTAAGGCATCTAACTGATCAAATTCTAAAGGTAACGCTTGCTCAAAATCGATGAGTCTGCACTGCCCTTGCCAATTCACAAAATGCTCTTGTTTTAAATCTGCATGTATCCAACCGTGCAAGCTTAATCGTTCAACCACATCGAGTGCTTGCCATAGCACTTGCCTCACCTGCGCAAGGCTCAAATTCGATGCAGGCTGTACGAACCAAGGCTCAGCATTCGGCAATATTAATAGGCGATCAATAGACTCTTGCTGAATACTGAGATGCGACTGTTTTATCACTTGAAAAGGTAGCGTGATGCTGTTTTGTGTAGACGCTTGATTGAATAGCTGGTACAGCTCAATTTCACGACCAAAACTAGCTACATGTTCAGGACTGCTGTCACTGACTTGCGCCTTGAGCCAATAACGTTGTTGATTGAATTGAAATTGATATAGACGACGCCCAAAAACCAAACTTTTAGATTTGGTTTTTGGCTCATAAATGATTTGCGTTAAATCCGTGAATTTAAACTGCAATAAATTCTGCATGTCGTTGACTGGGTTCATTTTGATAATTTAATAATTCCAAACAATGCTGAATGGTCTTACCGATGCGGGCTTGCGTTTCGATTAATGAAATCTTCGGCCAAGTGGCTCTTTCACCTTCACGCTGCAATACCTTAAACAGATAAGGTCGTGGATTTTGCAACATATAACTATAGTGTCTTAAGCCATATTTCCCCACAATATTGACATCACCATAGTATCGCTGGTCCACCACGCCATAACCATGATCAAGCAAACGTCTTACCGGTGGAATACTTCCTGCACGCTCACGGGCAAAATCCATCACCCCTTTACTAATCACCTTACCTTGACGACGAACGATCCGCTCAGGCCAACTCAACATACTTTTACGAAAGCGTGAAACATCATCCTGCATAAACGGCACAATATGCGGATTGACCTGACTGGCGATACTGTAATTAATATTATATAAACGCGCCATTTTCTCCTGTGGGAAATCACTGCGCACACTCCCATCTACCCAACGCGTTGCCGACATATATGGCGTAAATTGCCCGTCATAACGCTTACTGGTCAGTCGTACCGGTGGAAATAGAATAGGCACTGCACATGATGCCAGCACCGCACTCCATACCAACAAATCTGGTGATGTATAGGCATTCATAATTCTTGCATCTTGTGATGCATCATAAGGTGCAACTGCCACATTGATATGTAGACCTGATTGCTTATATGCTTCGGCAAAAGTTAAGTCACCTAAGTTTTCAACCAAAAACTTTTTCAGATATTTTACATCTGCCAAACCGCCATTACCCTGCACTAACTCAGTCAATTTACGAAAGTGAAATGCCTCACTAAAGAAGTTTTGTCCGTTTAATAAATTGGTAAATTCTGACGGTTTAGATACACCCAACATCCCGGTCATAATGGCGCCAGCACTGGAACCAGACAGAACTTTTGGCATGAGATCTTGTTCCATCAGCGCTTTACACACACCGGTATGAAACAAACCTAAAGTTGAACCGCCTGAAAACATCAAAACAGGTTGACCATAGGCTTTTTGACTTTGTTCAAAAAATTCAATTTTTTGTGCGGCATTGAGACAAACGCATTCTTCGGATGCGATAAAAGCCAAACTTTGACTCACCTCATCAACATAGTCTTCAATAATTTTTTTGGTGCCGACGTAGGCTACTGTAAACAGCAAGGGATGGGCAATATTGCCCACATCATAAGTTAAACCTTCACTTAAAATATACATCAAATCTCGAGTACGTTTCTGAGCTCGATATCGTCTCAGCAACCCTAAACGATGAGTAATAATTTCTGCATCAAAATACGGTGAACTATTATCGAGTTTCCATTCTTGCGCACCCGATTCTTCGTCTATTTTAAGTGCGATATCTTTCCATTCTTCATAACATTCAGCACGGTCGAGCTGACGCTTTAATTTTTTTATCCGATATGCCTGATGTGGATTAATACTTTTTGAAAACCCTGTAAACAACATGACTATCCCTCAGCACACTTTAAACTGTTCACTCAGCTAGATTTATAACAACTTTTTGGTTGTTCGAATAGCGCTGATCTCCCAGAACAATCATTAAACTTTGACATATTTAGGCGATTATAACTGCATTATTGATGTACACTGCTGTCATATACCAACCAACAACAAGACACGACACGCTGACTTATCATGGCTACAATTGATTTACCTGACAATATCCTTCAATCGCTATCTACTGTACTCTTAAAACTACAGCACAGTTTGCCTGAGCTTAAACAAGCACCCGATTTTTCGAGTATCGCGTTTAAATGGCAAGATAAACAGCTTAAAGCTATTCAACAGCCCAAAGTCATGTATTTAGAAGATTTAAAAGGAATTGAGCGTCAAAAAGAAAAAGTGATTCAAAACACTTTACAGTTTATAAAAGGCTTACCTGCCAATGATGTTTTACTCACTGGCTCTCGTGGTACAGGTAAATCATCCATCGTCCGTGCCCTACTGACCCATTATGCAGATCAAGGTTTACGTTTAATTGAAATTGAGCGTGATGATTTATCTGATTTGCCAGAAATCCAAAAGTTAATTGAAAAGCGCCCTGAAAAATTTATCGTGTATTGTGATGATTTGGCATTCAATGCTGAAGATGAAAACTATCGCAGTTTAAAAAGTGTTTTGGACGGTTCATTACAATCAGGTTCAAGTAATTTTATTATTTATGCTACCAGTAACCGTCGTCATTTATTGCCTGAATTCATGCATGAAAATACACCTGTAACTAAGGTAGATGTTCCTCAATATACCGAGCTCCACCCACAGGAAGCGATTGAAGAAAAAATATCTCTTTCTGACCGTTTTGGGCTTTGGCTCTCGTTCTACCCAATGGATCAAAATTTATATCTCGAAATTGTGGAACACTATCTTGCCAAGGCTGATTTAGCCATGACCAGCGAAGTTCGTGCTGAAGCCTTAAGATGGTGTCAGTCTCGTGGGCAGCGTTCAGGCCGTGCTGCTTATCAGTTTTCAAAGCATTGGATTGGGTCTGAAAATCTAAAGGCTTTGGAAAAATAACGTCTACAATATTTTTATGATCTGAAAATATAAGTTCTGCAAAGCCAGTCAGACAATTTCAGCTAAAAGCAGCCACATCCTCGTTGGCTGCTTTTAAATGCTAATAAACTCTTGATTGAACCAATTTCTTGAAAATCATTAAGAACACACCACTTATGGCGCTAAATTGAGTTGACCAATCACATATAAGGTATTGCAATCAATCACACTTTTCTCCGCATCAAGGTATTTTTGCTCCAAGATCCCATCCGTTTCTGTAAAACCATAATCATCATCATTTATAATTGCCAAATGCTGTTCATCAATCACCCACAAGCCTTCAACTTTATCGTGTGGATAATGTAAAGTTTCGACTAAATCGACAACTAAGCTCTTTGCCACAGGCAAAATATTTAATTTTTTTAGCGCCTCCCACCCCTCATTAAGCACATATTGTTCAGGTGTTTGCCCATCAATGAGCAATCCTAAAGATTCATTTTGCTGAAAATGATCACTTAGTTGAACTTTTTCTAGGTTTGTCGCCGCATCGATATAAATTTTATAGATTCGTTTAAAAGCGTTTGGATTATCTTTATAAAAATCATCATCACGTTCAGCCACTAAAAAGCATGTTTCACTCAGCGCGACAATGGCTGTATTTGAGTTTGACTTAAGTTCTTGCCGATATAGATATTGTTCAGTTGAGCCATCGTCTAAATTGACCACCACAATACGAACCAAGTCCGATGTTGTAACTGATGAATCTGGATTACTCATCGTCGATTGCATGATCCCGACCATTTTTTTTTGATCAGGTGAAATCGTCAGACCTTCCACCCCCCGATTTTGCTTACGGTTGGCAAATTCATTTTGAAGAAAATAACCCGACTTGCAACGCGCATCTTGTTTGTATGCATTAATACGGTCTATTTCCACGCCTTCACTATTAAAATGAACAAGATGAGGCCCATATTCATCACTCACCCAAAAAGTGCCATCTTTTAATGCAACTAAGCCCTCAGAATCTAAACCATATTCATCTGTGCCAATTGCTAAAACCACACCATTTTGATCATAAGCCACTTCTTTTGTTGCACCAAAATGCCGATTTGGCAAACCTGTTATAGGTCTCCCAGTTGGATCTTTGAGTAATATTTCTTTCAATTTTTTAATCGATCCATCGAACTGCAATTCAAAAAGCCCGATTTTTGGCGTATAGCTTGGATCTAAGAATATCTTGCCTTTATCTCCATTCACATCATAGGTCGTATTCGGACCTCGATCCGTAAGAGCATAAAATTGATATTTTTGAGTGGGATGTGGGGAAATTTCCGACCCAAAACCTCCACAATGAATTTCAATAAAATGGTCTTGTTTTGCCCCATCTGGAATATTGTGGATATCCAAAGTTTCATAGGGTAAAGAAACACCTTTATAAAATTTCTTTAGGTCAATATGACTTTGATTTGGTTTTGATTGATCCAAAGCTTCATTATTTTTTGTCATTATTTCACATGGCTCTAATTATTTATTGAGCCATCATATCCACAATAATGTTCTAAAACCACAGTCTCTTTTTTGAAACACACAATAAAAAAAAGAGGCTAATTTAGCCTCCTTTTTTAACGATTTTTACGCTTCGTTTGGATTACTTAATTCCGTCATCGGCCAACGCGGTGTAGTTGTAACAGACAAACCATCATGCTGACCCGCTTTAAGACGCTGATAACCTGCAAACGCAATCATTGCACCATTATCTGTACACAGCGCAGGTTCTGCATAAAACACATTTGCACGGATTTTTGCCAAGTCAGCTTCTAAGCGCTCACGTAAACGCTTGTTTGCACTTACACCACCGGCAATAACTAAACGTTTTAAACTAGTTTGTTTTAAGGCCTTCACTGATTTTTTCACCAATGTATCAACCAACGCTTCTTGGAATGATGCAGCGATATCCGCCTCACGACCTTCGCCTTCAACTTTTTTCAATTGAACTGAAACGGCAGTTTTTAAACCACTAAATGAAAAATCTAAACCTTGGCGTAGCATTGGACGTGGAAATTCAAAGGCATTGATGT
Organism: Acinetobacter sp. YH12097; assembly: GCF_013419225.1. Taxonomy (NCBI): domain Bacteria; kingdom Pseudomonadati; phylum Pseudomonadota; class Gammaproteobacteria; order Moraxellales; family Moraxellaceae; genus Acinetobacter; species Acinetobacter sp. YH12097. Next base: position 9,889 of record NZ_VPAN01000033.1, read on the forward strand.
CACCATTGATCGCCAATTTCGAAATATTTGGACCACCTGGGTATGGTAGACCCATCATTTTAGCGACTTTATCGAATGCCTCACCTGCTGCATCATCAATCGACTCACCCAATAATTCATATTGACCAATTCCATAAGCAGCCATCAATTGAGTATGTCCGCCAGAGACTAAAAGTGCCACAAATGGAAATTCTGGTGGAGTTTTAGACAACAAAGGCGCCAACATATGACCTTCCATATGGTGCACACCAATTGCAGGTTTATTCAGTGCAAACGCCAACGTGCGACCAAACAATGCGCCAGTCATTAAGGCACCCATCAAGCCCGGTCCACGAGTATATGCAATTGCATCAATTTCAGATTTATCTATCTGACTTTCTTCAAGCAATTGTTTTATTAAAGGAATTAACTTACGCACATGGTCACGTGAAGCTAATTCAGGTACCACACCACCATATTCTGCATGCAGTTTGATTTGGCTATACAATACTTGTCCGCGTAATCCTTGCTCACTATCGTAGAGTGCGAGTCCTGTTTCATCACACGAAGTTTCCAAGCCTAAAACGATCATTAAACTGCCTTTTGCCCATTTCAAAATATTGCGAAACCTATTATAGACTTGTGATATGAGATGTAAATGAGTAAAATACTGACCTTCACTTGTGATCAAGGGTAATTCGACCCGAGATCTTATCCATAACTTAATGAGGATTCTTCATGCCACAAGTTAAATTGAAAGAAGGCGAACCAGTAGACGTAGCTATCCGTCGTTTCAAACGTTCATGCGAAAAAGCAGGTGTTCTTGCTGACGTTCGTAAACGTGAATTCTACGAAAAACCAACTCAAGAACGTAAACGTAAAAAAGCTGCTGCTGTTAAACGCTACCAAAAGAAATTGGCTCGCGAATCAGTACGTACTACTCGCCTTTACTAAGATTAATTTGTGATTGATTGACTAACCTGGACAAGATAAATGACTACTTTAAAAAACCAAATAACTGAAGTTTTAAAAGCCGCTATGCGTGCTAAAGAAATGGACAAGTTAACGGTAATACGTAGTCTACAGGCAGCAATCAAGCAAATCGAAGTCGATGAGCGCATAGAGCTTGACGATAAGCAAGTTCTTGCGGTCATTGAAAAGCAAATCAAACAACGCAAAGAATCGGTTAAAGCCTTTTTAGGTGCAAACCGAGATGATTTAGCTAGTAAGGAACAAGCCGAGATTGAGGTGTTATCTCAATTTCTACCAGAAGCTATGACTGAGGAAGAACTTGATTCCATCATTGCGCAAACGATTACTGCGCAAGAAGCTACTAGCATGAAAGATATGGGTAAGGTGATGAACTCTCTACGTCCGCTCATAGCCGGACGTGCCGATCCTGCACAAGTTTCAGCTAAAATTAAAGCGAAACTCTCTTAATCTTTCATCTATATTGTTTGATTTGGTCTATTTAAGTACGCTGATGACTTAAATAGCCAAATTATCCAAATTCAAAAAAAATTCAAATCCACACATCATTTATTTTTTCTTTATCATCTAACGATTTCATACTTACAAATATCTCTCCAACTTCCATCTACTGGATTTTGAATTGCCGCTTCATCGATTTCAATCAATTTAAAATTTGCTCGTTCACATAGACGTCGCGCTCGCTTGTTTTCCACATCTACAAAAGCGTTTAATTGCTGAAATCCTAGACCATTTAATAATTGATCCACAAATAACTGCAAGGCTTCAGTCATCAAACCCTGCCCTTTAAATTCAACATTTCCCCAAAACCCAACAGCAGCTTGGTTTTCCATCCAATTGATTTGATGAATATCCATGACACCTAAAAAGTTATGCGACTGTTGCTCACGAATCACGTAAACAAAATTTTCCTGATTTAACGCAGCCAACACCCTCGAATCACAAAATGCCAATGAAGCATCTAAATTAGGTTCTTGTAAGGACCAAACCAAACTTGCAGGAAACATTCGTAAGGTTTCTATACTTTGACAAATAGCCTCATAAAGTGCTTTTGCATCGTGGCGCTGAATCAACTGAAGCGTGATTCTGCCATGACTCATATCAAAATCATCGAGTTTCATTTTTATTCAGTTTCTCGTAATGATTTAAAATGCTTATAAATTTATTTTTAATTTAGGGCACATTGCACATTATATTTTTTTAATAATTGCATCTCTTTTGATGCGATCACCTGCTGAATCACATCCTGCTTATTCATATTACGGTACTCACGATCTAAAAATGCGCGATTTTCGTCTGCAGCACGATAAAGATCATTCACATAAGTCTGAACAATACCGCAGTATTTCACTTGCTGGTCTGCTTTAAATCCCTGTTGCTGCGGGTCTAACTGACTAAAAAATTGGCGTACATCGGTTTTATATTTTTCGTTAATATCATTCACAGCGATCACATATTGCTCTGCGCTCGCTGCTGCAATATTCGTTGCTAAGCCCAACAGACAGACCGCTAAAATTATATTTTTCATTTGTAAGTTCTTAATCATAAACATTTTACATCCAGCTAGTTTACACTGATTAATCTAAACAACTAAAACTACAATTTGCACTTTATAATCGACATAGATAAGTGCATCACATTTGAAATCTTTATATTTTTAATTTCCGTTCATTTTGCATTTCGTCCACACGCTGCTTGATTTTCGCAGCAAGACTTTTCGAGTCTTTGGCGATGCGCTGCGCCTGTAGCAAAGATTTAATCGCGCGTTCTTCATCCCCACCCCAATACTCTACTTCAGCTCGATAGCGCAGCACATTGATAGAACGGAAGCTTGCATCTTTGTCTGCATCAGCCATTTGCAACATCAGTCGCCAACCACTCAAGTCACGTGGATTTGCTTGTAAAAATCGCTGTAGAATCAGTTGTGCCTGGGCATATTCTTTGTTTCGAATCAAAGCCTCTGCATATTTATAATTTAATGCCCGATTTTCAGGCATGATGATTGCCGAACTTTTCACAGCGTTCACAGCATCGGCTGTTTTGTTTTGACCCAACAGCACATCGGTCTGTAAAATAGTAAAAAGTGCATGCGATGCATTTTGTTTTGCTGCTTCATTTAATAACTTTTGGGCAGCACTAAAGTCACCTTGTTTAATATGCAAGCTCACCAAAGCCAACTCAGCTGCATAATTCTTTTGCGCCACCATCGCATTTAATTGCAATTCGGTTGCCTGACCCGACAGTACTCGACTATACCAACGCAGAATTTCAAAATCTTGATCAACCAAACTGGTTTTAACTTGAGGCAACTGATTGGCACGTAAGCGAGCTTCGCTCATACGCTCCGTGGTTAAAGGATGCGTCAACCAAAAATCAGGCAGAAAGCTCACTCGACTCGTAGAACGATGCATCACTTCAAAGAAGTCAGCCATGCTCTGCGGATTGTATCCAGCACGATACATATACTGCATCCCGATACGGTCTGCTTCACGTTCTTGGTTGCGGCTATAGGTTAATTGCTTATCCATCAAAGCGGCTTGTGAGCCCATCATTACAGCCGCACCCACATCACCATCTGCCTGTGAGGCCACCAAAGCTCCGACTAAAATACCGGCTAGTGACAATAAACCTTGTCCTTTAAAGGCTTCTTGTGAACGACTGTAATGACGTTGTGATACATGTGCAATTTCATGCGCCATCACCCCTGCCACTTCATCCATGTTGCGTGCTGAATTAATTAATCCCGCATTTAATGCAAATAAACCACCCGGTACAGCAAAAGCATTAATTTGAGGATCATTAATTAATAACAAACCGACCGGTTGATTGAGCTGAGTTTGGCTCAAAATATGCGTAAATACAGATAAAAGACGATCTTCCATCCACGGATTTTCAGTCACAGGGAGTTGACGATGCACCTCACGATACACCTTCTCACCAATGGCACGTTCTTTTTGTTGATCCAACAAGCCAACGCCACTACCAATTTCAGGCACAGAAAATTGTGGGAATGAACTAAAATCTACGGACTGCGTCTGCGCCAATGTCGAACAAAGCCCGAGACCACATGCCAGTAAAATCTTTTTCAAAGTCTATTCTCTAAATTTCATATTCGTACTTCATCGAATATAGCATTGAATTTTGGTGAATTATGGAGAAAACTGTTGTGATTGTTTATTCAAATTTTGGATTGACCACATAGCGTGGCGCGCGCTCATGTACCAAAACATCCACTAAATTTTGATAAGCCAATTCCGCCATACGTTTACGGGTTGCCGCTGTTGCTGAACCCACATGGGGTAATGTCACGACATTGGCTAATGTAAATAATGGGGATTCTTGAAGTGGCTCTTGCTCATACACATCTAAGCCTGCTGCAAAAATTTGACCACGACTTAATGCATCGATTAAAGCAGTTTCATCAATCACTGAACCCCGTGAAATATTCACCAATACCGCATGCGATTGCATCAAGGCCAACTCACGTTCACCAATTAAAGCTTTGGATTCTGCATTTAAATCCACTGCAACGACCACAAAGTCAGCACGTTGCAACAAATCATCCAAATCGCAATATTGCGCTGATAAAGATTCAGCCAATTCAATTTTTTCTCGGCGATTATGATAGAGTACATTCATATTAAAGCCGTAGCGAGCACGACGCCCAATGGCTGCGCCAATATGTCCTAAGCCAATAATACCAATAGTTTTAGCAAAGACATCCATGCCAAATTGCTCAGGGCCCACTGTACGCTTCCACTGCCCTTGTTTGGTCCATTGATCCAATACAGGCACTTTACGTGCCGCACTCATCAACAAAGTAAATGCTAAATCTGCTGTAGTTTCCGTCAACACATGTGGTGTATGACTCAACCAGATATTTTTTTGATTTAAAAATGCTAGATCATAGTTGTCATAACCGACACTTACACTTGAGATGACTTTTAATTGTGATGCATGGGCTAAATTTGAGGCATTCAACAAACGTCCCGCACCGATCATGGCGTCAGCATCTTTTGAATGCTCAAGAATTTGCTGATTCACATCGCCCAATTTAGGGCTAATTTGGAAAACTTTAAATTGCTGTTCTAAACGTTGAATTATTTCTTGCTCTATTTGACTAAAAACCACTACTTTTTTTTGCATAAATTTTCCATTTACGTAATTTAAGTATTTTGTCCTGCCTTGTTTTGCATAAATTGCCATAGGCGTTTTTTCAATAAAGGCTGTTCAATCATTTGCTGTAAAGATGCCAGTGGATACACCTTCGCATGCTCTAAATGCGGAATATCGCCTAAGCAAATGACATTTTTATCCAAGCTCATCGCATCGATAAAACCTTGTACATAAGATGCTGCACCACGACCATCTTGCAAATTCACCCAACCAAATGGCCACTGTAAAGCAAAGAAATCGGCACTGACTGCGCGCTGAATATTGCTCCACAAAACTTGCTGCTCTGCCGTTAATTCTGTGGCATCAATGACAATGACACAGTGCATTAAACAGATGGCTTCTAAGTTAAACGAAGGGATTTGAACAATCGGATGAACTTCAACAGGCTCAACAAGCGTTGGTTCATCTTTAGGTGCTTCTACAGGTTGATTTACAACAACATCAACGTTCTTTTTAAGCTCAGTCTGTGATGAAACAGGCGTTGGCTGAGGCGCATTTTTGAGTAGGATTTCAGAGACTATTTCAGGAGCCGCCTGATCTCGCCAAATATTTGAGCTAAATTGCTGACACGGTGCCGCCTGAGGAATCCATACATCAATTTCCATTGCCGCCATTATGCTTCGCTGATGCCCAATCATGCTTTCATTTTCACCTATTCAAGGCTTGATATTCTAACGGGATTCACACTTTTTTGCTGAACTTTTATAAAGCAATTAGACCACTCTATTTCTTTAATGATTTAGTAGAATCGCTCAAGCTACTTTTGATTCCCCCCACAATCTATTCATAAATCAAGCAGCTATAAACAATTATACGATCATTAAACTATTTTTCTTTTGCATTAATTCAACCATTTCAGCCGATTCAAATCCAATACGCCAATATAGCAACTGCAAAACATCCAACTCATCTTGCGTGATAATTCGATCATTCCATAGACATACTTCTGCAACCCCAAGGATGCTTAAACGCTCACGCAGCAACAATCCTGAAATATCATTTAAGATTTCAGCCAAGTCTATTGGCTCATCAGAAATATCACGATAAAACTCTAGTTCTTCTTTCGTTAAGATTCGATTGAGGATTATTTCACGTACTTCGAGCTGGTTATCACTGTTAATTTGTTGCACATGCAACAAGGCATCAATCAAACGCACAATACTCGGTTTTACATCTTCTAATGATGTAGGTGTATGTGCAGGCAAAAGATTTAACTCATATTTCACTGTTTCAAGTAGCAAGGCATCGAGTAGACCAATTTCACCATCTTCTTGAATAATCTTAGCAAGCTTGGTTAAGAACTGCCGAGAAATCGTCGCAGGCATGGTGCCAATATTTTTACATGCTTCATGAAAAATTGAGATATGCACACGACCATCAAGATTCAATAAGGCATCTACAATCGCACGACTCACCTCAGCTTCAGTCGGAATAAACTCTCGGTACTGACGAATCATTAAAATCGCAACCATGACCTCACGCGAACCCGTTGCTGTTTGTAAGGCACGTTTGATTAATTCAGGTCTCTGCCAATTTTCACGAATCTCGGGGTTCAACGGTTTAATTGCATCTCTTATCGCAAAACTAATCGGTGATAAGCGCAGTAAAGGCAATGGTTGTGGCGAATTCCATGGTGTTGCAACATCTGGATTAGCTTCTTCCAGTGAACGGAATAAATAAAATAGCGGTTGGTTTCGCAGTTTTTTTAAATTTTCAAGTTGCAGGTCATGAATGAGCGCCGGATTTAATTCAAAAATACGCTGTTCAATACTTGGGTGAATATTCACCCAGTTTTGCGGACTGAGTGAGTTTGCAAAACACATATGAGAAATCGATTCCGCATATTCACTATGAATTTGCGAACCTGAATGATGCACATAAATCCTTAATAATGTTTGAATATTGGCATCATTTTGAATCAGACGTTTGGTTTTCTGATCATTGCGATAGGTTCGAGAACCCAAGGAGATATATTTAATAAAGCGGGAAATCAAAACACCCAAGCTTCCGATCAACCAAATGACCGCGCCAATCGCTACAAAGAGGGTTTCAAACTCATTGTCCCGTGCTTGTCCATTTTTATAGAAACCACGTTTTGCAATTTTACTACCCCACTGACTAAAGGTCGTCAAACCGCTATATAAGATTTTCAAACGGGTATTTTCCGCAGCTTCCCCCGACAAGATCTTATTAAATTCATGGCTCAGCAAACCATACATTTCCATCTCATCTAGGGTTTGTAAGGCACCCCAGGTTAAAATGATCGATGTATCTCGAGGGCTAAAACCTGCGGTGAGTGCATTCACACCCACTTCATCGGGTAAGACATAAAGTGCCGGAGTATCGATTAAAAAAGTATCTGCCAGCTGCTCTGTCATACGCAGTGCAACACTTTCTTCAGGAATACTTTCAATCAGACTGAGACGTCGCGCACCTAACTGTTTAGCAAGTGAATAACCACCTAAGCGAAAGGTGTAAAAATCATAGAGAACCGAAACCAACATAATCAGCAGCACAGCCGCCACTAAAAATGGGCTAAGGACATGCCAATAGATAGACTGAGTGGAATCATAATAATCCACAATTAAACCGACAATTACATTAATAATTGCGACGGTCAAAAACACTGCCGCCATACACATGGTGACAGGCCAAAACATATTTTTGTTTTTTATAAAATCATAACCCACACGTCTCAATGTAATACCCTTAAGCTACATTGTCTTTTGTTTGCTCATCATAAATGAAAAAAGCGGGAAATTCCCGCTTTTTCAGTATGTTTTCAGCAGATTATTCTTCGCGAACACCTGTTAAATCCACAGAAGCCGCATCAATGTTAACATCGATATAAGCTGGCTTTTCATTTTTTGCAGAGTCATTACGCTTACGCTCTAATGCTGCTAAATATTCAGCATCAATACCACCTGCCACATATTTACCATCAAATACCGAGCAATCAAAATCTTGTAACTCAGGGACTTTCTTGGTGCGTACTGCAGATTTCAGATCTTCCAAGTCTTGGAAAATCAAGCGATCAGCACCAATAATTTCACGGATTTCTTCAACGCTACGTTCTGACGCAATCAGTTCAGATTTGGCTGGCATATCAATCCCGTACACGTTTGGATATTTCACCATCGGTGCTGCAGACGCAAAGAAGACTTTTTTCGCACCTGCATCACGCGCCATTTGAATGATTTCATTACAAGTCGTACCACGAACAATCGAGTCATCGACCAATAGTACGTTTTTGCCTTGGAACTCTAGCTCTACTGGGTTGAGCTTTTGACGCACAGATTTCTTACGAAGTTGCTGACCCGGCATAATGAAGGTACGACCGATATAACGGTTCTTCATGAAGCCTTCACGGAATTTCACACCTAAGGTATTTGCAAGCTCGAGCGCAGAAGTACGTGAAGTATCAGGAATTGGGATCACGACATCGATATCGTGCTCATCACCCCATTCACGTAGAATTTTCTGAGCAAGTTTTTCGCCCATTTTCAAACGTGCTTTGTAAACTGAAATACCGTCAATGGTTGCATCTGGACGCGCAAAATATACGTATTCAAAGATACAAGGACGATATTCAGGGGCTGCTGCACACTGCTTGGTCGACATCACGCCATCAGCAGTAATATAAATTGCTTCACCCGGTGCAATATCACGCTCAACCTTAAAGCCGAGCGCTGTAATTGCGACAGATTCAGACGCAATGATATATTCCATACCATTTTCAGTCTCACGCGAACCGTAGATCAATGGGCGAATACCATTTGGATCACGGAAACCAACAAGGCCCTGACCGGTGATCATAGCAACAACCGCATAACCACCTTTGCAACGTTCATGCACACGTGAAACCACGTGGAATACATCTTCAGCGCTTGGTGTAAGTTTTGCGCGTTTTTGCAATTCGTGAGCAAATACGTTTAATAATACTTCTGAGTCTGAATCGGTGTTCATATGACGTAAGTCAGTCTTGAACAAGTCATCATGAATTTCAGCAGCATTGGTTAAGTTACCGTTATGTGCAAGCGTAATGCCATAAGGTGAGTTTACATAGAATGGCTGAGCTTCAGCACTGCTAGAAGAACCCGCAGTTGGGTAACGAACATGGCCAATACCATAATTACCCTGTAATGCACGCATATGACGTGTGTGGAACACATCACGTACCATACCCGTATCTTTACGCAGGAATAAACGTCCATCCTGACAAGTTACGATCCCGGCTGCATCCTGTCCACGATGTTGTAACATCGTTAACGCATCAAACAACATTTGGTTAACAGGTGATTTACCAGCTATACCAACTACTCCACACATAGCAACCTCGCAGACAAGCTAGGGTTAATAAAAAGGATTATTTGTTGACTCACCCGATCCAGAACGTCCGTGCTTGTTCTGCGACTCAGATGGGAGGTCTGAAGATTTCTGAGCATCTTCAGACTGAATATGATGAAGTGCTTGATTTGCAGCATCTTTGGACAATTCGGTTGCCCAAGGCGCATATGGCAATAATGACTGAACCATTTTAGATTGTTTCCAATGTGGTGAACTTTCTACCCAAGGACCTAGCCCCTGCATAGTGATCAACACCACCAACAATCCTTTCAAGCTTCCAAAAACACCACCTGCCAGTCGATTTAAAGGACCAAGCTTTAATGTTTTCAAAATGCTGTTCAATAACCATGTAGCGACCCAAGTCATGACTACAATCAACAATACAATAAATGCGAACGCGGCAATCTTCTGTACCACTGGATCTGTACTTAAAGATGTCATCGAAGGTGCAAGGACGGTTGCATACTTTGCCGCAATGACAAGTGCAAGAATCCATCCAATGAAGTTCGCAAAGGCTTTTACAAATCCTTGACGCAAACCGTTAAGCCCTCCAATGAGCAAAATAATCAGTATAAAGATATCAATGGTATTCATGATATTTAAAATGCGTCTACGCAGTCTTTTACAAGTGTCGGACCTGTATATATGAGGCCACTATACACTTGTACAAGGCTTGCTCCTGCTTTTTGTTTCGCAACAGCATCTGCGCCCGACAAAATACCACCCACACCGATCAATGGAATTTGACCGTTTAATACTTTAGCAAAAGCTGCCAAACATGCCGTACTTTTTTCAAAGACTGGCGCACCGGATAGACCACCAGCTTCATCACCAAATGGAAGGCCTTCAACACCTTCACGTGACAAAGTCGTATTGGTGACAATCAGACCATCAATTTTAAATTTTAACAATTGTTGTGCAATAAAATTAATGTCTTCTGGTTCTAGATCTGGTGCAACTTTAAGTACTAAGGGTACATAATGTTGATTTTCATCCGCCAACTCGAGTTGACGTTTCTTGAGTGTCTCTAACAGTTCAGTCAAAGCATCACCGCTTTGTAAGCTGCGAAGATTTTTAGTGTTAGGAGATGAAATATTAACCGTAATATAAGAAGCGTAGTTATAAACTTTTTCTAGACAAATCAGATAATCATCAACTGCTTTTTCAACAGGTGTAACTGCATTTTTACCGATATTGATCCCAAGTACACCCTTAAATTTTGCAGCTTTGACATTTTCGATCAGCTGATCCACGCCATCGTTGTTAAAACCCATACGGTTAATAATGGCTTTTGCTTTCGGTAAACGAAATAAACGAGGTTCAGGGTTACCTGATTGTGGAAGGGGTGTAATTGTACCAATTTCAATAAAGCCGAAGCCCTGGCTCGCCAGCGCATCGATATAAGCACCGTTTTTATCAAGACCGGCTGCTAAACCAACAGGATTAGGAAATTCGATTCCCATACATGTCACTGGTTTAGACGCCACGTTTTGACGCATCATTCCCATCTTGTGAGAAGATTTCAACAGCGATAATGTCAGCTCATGTGCACGCTCTGGTGCTAAAGTAAACAACAAAGGGCGGGCTAGAGAATACAACATATCTATAAAAGTCTACTGCTTTTTAAGTCGGCATATTATAGGCACAGCACAAATAAAACACCATGCTTAGCAGATCTTTATTTTTACCGATTATTGTACACTCGCTGTTAATTTGACCTGTCCCGCTTCAGAACTTAACTCCATCTTTTCAATACTTAAGCCCATTTGAACCAATTGAGTCAAAAAATTGGCCAGAATTGCATAATTTTCATGCATCACTGCAATCTGTATTTGCTCACCGACTTGTTGAGATGCTACTGACAAGCCCTGTTGTTGCGACACACGCTGAACTTTTTCCAACGCGCTCAGTTGTGTATCACCTGCTGGTTTCATCGTGACGGCATTACTTTGCATCCAAACAACAGTATCTTTGAGTTCATTCACGCGCTTTTGTTGAAAATTTGCAGCTTTGTTCATATAAAACAGTGCCGAACCAATCGCTGCCACTACAACAAAAATCGTGGTAAAGACCACCATGACTCGTTCACGAGTAGAAAGTTGGTCTAAATAATCAGTGATGCGCTCAATTTGCCCATCTATACGTTGCTGTAGGTTTTCCATTTTTGTCATTATTGTATTTTCACCAATCCAATCGCGCCGTTGGCACTTGGTTGAATATTCCCTAATTCGACTTTAAAACCTTGTTGTTTTAATTGATTGGTTAGGGTTTGTAGTACTTCTGCCGAATTGGCTTTTAACTCCATATTCAGCATCGAGGCTTCATAGCTCACACGATTTGCAGAAATTTGGTTTTGCATTAAAACTGGCCCGACACGGCTCAGTAAAGACAAAGCCTGTGCATTGCCCGTTTGACTCTGACGCAATTGTGATTCGAACTGGCTTTTCAGCGTTTGTTCGGTCACAGGATAGCTTTGACCAAACCAATATTTAAACTGATCAATCGCTTGTGCCGCAGTGATATTGGCCACTTTTTTGTATTGATACCAGCGAACTGCATCATAACTAAACTGAGTAATTAGAGCCGCAACCAAAACAGCTGCACAAGCTTTCCAATAACCGCTTACACCCGTATTGGTTTTGGCTTTCGGCAAAACATTCAGTGGATGTTGTTTCGGTTTTTTTATATTGGGTAATTCATAATGAAAAGATTCAATGTGATCATGCGTTACAGCGGCTTCAAGACTATGCGTCTGATCTGAACTTAGATTTGAAATCTTATAGTTCGGCTGACCAATTTGATAATCTAAGTACAAAGCCAAATCATCAACGGATTGCCCGACATATTCACCATTTCGGACCAATAAATGACCGCTGACATTTGCCAAAACATGTTGCCCAGCTTCTGGGCTTGGCAAGACCAAAAAGTCAGGTAATAACGAAATGACTTTTACAGGAATTAGCGTCAAAGCATGCTGCATCGTTTCGACTGTACTATGCGCAATCCCCATGACCGTTAATTCATCCGGACTTTGAAAATGATGCAATACTTTCATTGCATCCAAAGGCAAAATGACATATTCCTCAAGTAAATATTTTACGCCGTCTGGGCCAAGTTTTTTATATTGGTTTTTTGGAAAAATTTGCTGAATGATTTGTACATCACGACTTGGAAAGAAAACAACCGCTTCCTTTCCCGCATGCGGCTGAATTTCCTGAATCAACTGTTCAAGTGTCGATGACTGCTTCCAGAAATCCCCTTCTGACCATTGCCAAACCCCATTGGCTTCGGGCATCCATAAATACAACATTAATTTTTCTGCCGTTTTAATTGGTTTTTATGTTGATGGTATAAACGTTTTAATTTGAGTTGATAACCCTGGAGCAATGACCGCTTGTTCATAAATGCGCGCTTCTGCCAAAGCATAGGGATTAAAATATTCTGAGACCAAAACACTGGCCATATGTGCCACAACGTTCATATGGCACACCACCACAATAGACTCATACGGTAAATGTGACAACCATTCCACTGCAACTTTGGCATCATCTTCCGGTTTGATGGCATTACAAATAACCACAGGTACATGTGGAAAATGTTTTTGCAAAAATGAAAGTGTTTGCTGCGCACGCAGTAACGGACTCACCACAAAAACGTCTGGTTGAATTAAATCTTTCAAATATGCTGCAGTTTCTTCCGCTTGAGTTTGTCCACGCGCTGTTAAAGGACGCTTTTCATCATTCCCCATTACAGGTGGAGCAGCTTCGCCATGCCTAACCAATGTCAGTTGCATAAAATTTCCTTATTCTATTCCGCACATTATATACAGCCAGTATGACAAAGCTATGTGTATTGCATATTAATCAGCAAACTTAAACTTGCTGATGTGGCAAGACAAATTCAACGTCACTGCGATGTCCATTTTTCATCAATGACAAAGCAATGTTCAGGGCCGGCGCACCTTCAAAAATCACTTCATACAATGCACTGGTAATTGGCATATATACACCCAACTCCTCAGAGCGTGCGCGTACTTGCACAATAGTATTAATCCCTTCCGCAGTTTGTCCTAGTTCTTTGGTCGCTTGTTCTAAGCTTTTACCACTGCCGAGTGCAAAACCGACTTGGTAATTACGACTGAGCGGACTACTACAAGTTGCAAATAAATCACCGACACCAGATAAACCTAGGAATGTTAATGGGTTTGCGCCTAATTTCACTGCAAAGCGGCTCATTTCTGCCAAAGCACGTGTCAAAATCATACTCTTGGTATTTTCACCGACACCATAAGCTGCAGCTAGACCCATCGCGACTGCATAGATATTTTTCAGTGCACCGCCCAATTCCACACCATGCACATCATCACTTGCAAACACACGGAACAAAGCACTGTGTAGCGCTTGTTGAACTGCATAACGAACCAGTTCAGATTGGCTTGCAATCACAGTCCCCGCAGGTTGTCCCGCAACAATTTCCTTCGCCAAGTTTGGCCCTGAAAGCACACCATAAGGGACTTCAGGAAGTTCTTCACGAATAATATCGCTCATAAAGCTAAAGGTATTGGCTTCAATACCTTTGGTTAAAGACACCACTGCTTGTGACGTGATAAAAGGCTTGATCTGCTGTAAAACACTACGGAAAGAATGGCTCGGAATGGCCACCAAAATAATATCACGATTACATACTGCTTGTTCTAAATCTGAAACAGCGAGCAAACCTGCTTCTAATTGAAAATCTGGCAAGTAACGTTTATTAATATGTGTTGCATTGATATCCGCAGCCACCGCCTCATCACGAATCCATATCATGGTGTCACAGCCATTACGTACTGCAGTATTAGCCATCGCAGTACCAAAACTCCCACCACCCAGCACCGTAACACGCAGTGCAGTTTTTTGATCAACTGACACAGGGCTAACAAGACTTGCAAAATCAAGTTCTGACATTGTTCTTTTATCCTAATTTCTTTACTGATCGATCTTGTTCAATCGACCTATTTTTCACTTTTATTGGTTTGCTTTATGCCAATGGCTTACAAAGTCAGCAGACTGTATTTCAGCACGCGGTGGAATGGCTTTCACTGCTGTACCGATATAAATAATGCCTGAAATCAAATCATTTTCCGTTAAACCCAAGGCTTGTTTAAACAATTTAGATTCAACCACCGCCCCACTACGCCACATGGTTGAAAAGCCCTGTGCTTGTAAAGAGAGCAAAAAATTTTGTACTGCTGCGCCTGAACTTAAGATTTGTTCGAAATGCGGAACTTTGGGATGATCTTGTAATTGGGTTAAAGCCAAAACCAATAGTGGCGCACGAAATGGATGGTGTTTCACACGTTCCAACTGCGCTTCTTCTGTTTGTCCAGTATCGGCTAAAGCATGTGAAAGCAACTCACCAAATGCTTCACGTTCAGTTTCAGGAATAATCACGAAAAGCGTAGGCTTAAGACGATGATGATCTGGCGCCGTTAAAGCGGCTTGAAACGCATTTTCCAATTGCTCAGCATTCGGCGCAGGTTCAATTAAATGACCAATCGACTGACGCTGATGAATATTTTGATGAACTGTATCAACTGCTGATTTTAGAATTGACATCTATACACTGTACTTTAAAACGTTTGCTCAAGATTAGCATATTCTCAATAACTTACTCTAGAATGTTTGCATCAGACTCGGTGCTTATTTGTTAAGTCAGATTTATTCACAGATTTACTATAAAAAAACCGCACAACTTGTACAGCAGCTCCCTGTTCTATAAGAAATTTTATGTTCAAATAAATCAAATTGTTTCTAACTTGGGGCACCGCATGAAAAAATTCAACAAAACTGTTGCCATTGTTAGCACGCTAAGCGCGACTGTGCTTTTAGCTGCATGTACATCTACGCCAACAAAATCTTTAGCGATTCAAAAACCAAATAATCAATATGAAGTGACTGCCGTAGGTAAAACCAGTTTAGCGGCAAAAAACAATGCAATTGCAGCTGCAAATAGTACCTGTGGTAAAAATGCGACCCCTGTTGTCGTGGATGAAAAGCAAGAATACAACGGTGTTTTAAAAGGCGTGGTCGATGAAAAGACAGGTCAAATGATTCAGGCTGCGGCTGGCGTACTTGGCACCATTACAGGAAATAGCGGCAGTATCAGCAAAGATGATGATTACCAAACTGTACTGACCTTTAGTTGCCGTGCCAACTAAAACGTTAGTCTGTGATGTCGTTTTGTCATTAACTCAAAATGAAATTATCGTCATGAAATAATTGTTATGAAATAGTCGAGATGAAATAAAAAAAGCCTGCAAATCTGCAGGCTTTTTTTGAAGCAAAAATTAGCAATAACCGTCTAAACGGGTTAAAGGTAATTTTTGACCAATGGCTTTTTCAATTTCAGGTAGTGAAAAAGCATCATCTTCAGACAAGAAACTAATACTGACACCACGTGTTCCTGCACGACCTGTACGACCGATACGGTGTACATAATCATCAGACTGTTCAGGAAGTGTAAAGTTCACGACATGAGAAACGCCATCGACATGGATACCACGACCTGCAACGTCTGTTGCAATCATGATGTTATGTTGACCATTTTTAAACTGATCAAGCATTTTCAAACGCTTATCTTGAGCGATTTCACCTGACAACATCACCACTTTATAACCGTCTTTTTTGAGATGATCATAAAGTTTACGCACTTGATCACGACGGTTGGCAAAGATCATGACCTTTTCAATTGGTTCATCTCGTAAGATGTCTTCCAATAATTTATATTTATCAGACTTCGCCACCATGTAGACACGTTGCTCAACGTCTGCATTGGTTTTCTTTTCAGGCTCAATTTCAACTGTAACGGGTTCAAACAACCACTGCTGTGCAAGATTGAGCACGTCATAACTAAACGTCGCAGAGAACATTAGTGTTTGGCGTTGTTCTTTACGTGGTGAGAAACGCACAATACGTTTCACTGAAGGAATAAAGCCCATATCTAAAAGACGGTCAGCTTCATCAATCACTAAAAATTCAATTTGATCGAGCCAAACTTCTTTTTGTTCCACAAAGTCAATTAAGCGACCTGGAGTTGCAACCATAATGTCGACAAAATTACGGTTTAATAGATTTTTTTGTTTATCGAAATCTACTCCACCCAATAAAGTCATGACATTGAGATCCGTATATTTCACTAATTCTTTGGCATCACTTTCAATTTGCAATGCAAGCTCACGGGTTGGTGCAAGAATCAGCGCACGCGGTTCACCGCGGAAGCGTTGTTCTTTAATTGGATTATTCAACAGATCATTAATCACGCTGACCAAGAAAGCAGCTGTCTTCCCTGTACCAGTTTGAGCACGGCCAATAGCGTCATGTCCAGCCAATGTAAATTTTAAAACCTTTTGCTGAATAGGCGTCATATCCTTAAAACCCAAAGCATCAATGGCTTTTTTAAGGTTCGGATGTAAATTTAAGGTTTCAAAACCTGATGACATATAGATGTGCCCTAAATGAATAATCACAAAATTATCGAAGCATTATAAACAAAAAACGCCCCAATTTACATTGGAGCGTTTCTGAGTACATTTAGACGATTAGTCTAAAGGTTGTACTTCTTCAGCTTGGAAGCCTTTTTGACCTTTAACAACGCTGAATTCTACGCGTTGGCCGTCACGAAGTGAACGGTGGCCTTCGCCCATAATTGCGCGGAAATGAACGAATACGTCGTCGCCGCCGTTACGTTGAATAAAGCCAAAGCCTTTAGTGTCGTTGAACCATTTAACAACGCCTTGTTCACGAGCTGTCATAAGTTAATCCTTATCGTATTTAAAAAAGAAGGACCACCCGGTGTTGCAAACAGCAGACCAAACAAGGTTAAAAAATATTTTTATTTCTAAGCTTGTAATCATTCTGTAAAACTATCAACAAAATCCCGGTTACATCCAAATATATCAAGAGTTAAGAGGCTTCACAGCCAACAAAAATCTTAACAACGCAACGAGCTTAACACGGGTTTACTGCAAATAATAGATTTTTTTGATCTATTTTCCTTTTGAATATTCTTATTTTTTCACATCGTTTGAGTTATAAATCACAAAGGATTTTTGCCTATTTTAGGTTGGGATTTGGCACTGTATTTGCTAATATTTCCATTGAAATGTAAACATGTTGGATCTGCTTCGTGAGTGACAGCCAAAATTCGCTTTTAACTGTAGATGCCATGGGTAAACCCTGCCCGATGCCGCTATTGATGCTGAAAAAAGCTTTAAAGAAAAGTCCAGACCAATCTTTATTGTTAAAGTCATCCGATCCGCACAGCCAACAAGATGTATCACGATACTGTCAAATACATCAGTTAAACTGTGAAATGCGCAAAATTTCAGATTCTGAGTTTCATTACTTAATTGAATCTTAAAAAGATTCAGTTAAACTAAATTGCTTCATAATTGAATAAAAGTTTACATTTCTATACCCAATTTTCCATAATTTACGGAAATATTGGATTAAGATGAATCTTAGTTATTGGGCTTACCCATTTTTAGTTCTCAAGGAGAAAACATGAGTGACAGCAGCAATCAATTGATGCCCCTGTCATTATCGGCACCTGGGGTGAATCTTGGTGCTTATATTAGTACTGTTAATCAGATTCCAATTTTATCGGCCGAACAAGAAAAAGAGCTGGCCGAGCGTTATTATTATGACCAAGATTTAGACGCAGCTAAAATGCTGGTGATGTCGCATCTTCGTTTTGTTGTGCATATCGCACGTAGCTATGCAGGCTACGGCTTGCCACAAGGTGACCTGATTCAAGAAGGTAACTTGGGCTTAATGAAAGCGGTAAAACGTTTTGACCCAAATATGGGCGTACGTCTCGTATCTTTTGCTGTGCATTGGATTAAAGCAGAAATTCATGAATATGTGATTCGTAACTGGCGTATTGTCAAAATTGCGACCACTAAAGCGCAGCGTAAATTATTCTTTAATTTACGTAGCTTAAAAAAGTCGTCTAAAAAATTAACTTTGGCTGAAGCACAGTCAATTGCCAATGACTTAAATGTGACACCCGAACAAGTCTTGGAAATGGAAGGCCGTTTAACCGCTTATGATGCTGCGTTTGAAGCTCAAGGTGATGATGACGATGAAGGTTCGACCCATGTCGCTCCTGCCCTTTATCTCGAAGATAACCGTTACGACCCTGCGCGTTTAGCGGAAGATGAAGACTACGAAGAACAAAGTACTTCAGCTTTACATGAAGCCATGGATCAGCTGGATGATCGTTCACGTAACATCTTACAACGTCGTTGGTTAGATGACGAAAAGTCGACGCTACATGAATTGGCGGCGGAATATAATGTATCTGCTGAACGTATTCGTCAGTTGGAAAAAAATGCGATGGAAAAAATTAAAGTCGCAATGTCTTCAAACTAAGTTGAAGGCTTTTCCCAGTCATACTAAAAAAGAGCATTTCGATGCTCTTTTTTTTATGCCTGAATATTGTCGAATGACAAACTGCAACACAAAAACTTTGGGCATTTTTGCTTTAACCCAAGGTACTAAATATGCTATGGTTATGCGCAAATTTTGTTAAGGTGAATGCACATGTGGATTGCCATTTCCGCACTTAACTTAGCTTTTGCTGTGATGCTTGGTGCCTTTGGTGCACACGGATTAAAAGCGCGCGCGACTGAAGCCCAATTGGCTTGGTGGCAAACTGCAACGGACTATTTCTTTTATCATGCACTGGGCTTACTTGCCCTCGCGATCTTATCCAAAGTCATTCCCCAACTTCCAATAAAAGCCAGTTTCCTGCTTATACAAATTGGTATTTTCTTCTTCTGTGGTTCTTTATATGTGATGGCTCTAGGCTTACCACGCGGTCTCGGTGCAATTACCCCGATTGGTGGAGCGCTGATGATTGCTGGATGGCTCATATTGGCATGGAATGCGTTTAAATACGCAAAATAATCAACAGCAGATATTGGCCTTACTCAATAAATAAGGCAGCAAGAACGGAATCCACAAATGCAAATCTATTTAAACGGCGAAGCTACACAAACCGAATGTGTCAACCTCTTGCAATTGGTTCAACAATTACAACTGGAAGGCAAACGCTTCGCTGTTGAAAAAAATGAAATGATCATCTCGAAAAGTAAATTGGAACAAACCCCAATTACTGAGCAAGATCATATTGAAATTATTCATGCCGTAGGTGGCGGCTAAAATGGAGCTCCCATGGAAGATACACCCCTAATCATTGGTTCACGTACATTTAATTCACGACTTTTAGTTGGTACAGGTAAGTACAAGGACTTAACGGAAACTGACCAGGCCATTCAAGCCAGTGGTGCTGAAATTGTGACCGTTGCCATTCGCCGTGTGAATATTGGTCAACATCCAGACCAGCCAAACTTGCTTTCTGTAGTTCCACCTGAAAAATATACGATTTTGCCAAATACAGCAGGTTGTTTCGATGCGAACAGTGCAGTCCGTACTTGCATGTTGGCACGTGAACTATTAGATGGTCACAATCTGGTTAAACTTGAGGTTTTAGGGGATGAGAAAACCCTATATCCAAATATTACCGAGACTTTAAAAGCTGCACGTACGTTGATTGACGATGGCTTTGAAATCATGGTTTATACCTCAGATGATCCAATTGTGGCACAAGAACTGGAAAGCATGGGCTGTGTAGCGATTATGCCTTTAGGTAGTCTCATTGGCTCAGGTTTAGGCATTCTCAACCCACATACTATTTCGATTATTAAAGACAATGCCAAAGTGCCTGTTTTGGTCGATGCTGGTGTCGGTACAGCAAGTGATGCAGCGATAGCGATGGAATTGGGCTGTGATGGCGTATTAATGAATACAGCAATTGCAGCAGCTCAAAACCCTATTCTAATGGCTTCAGCGATGAAAAAAGCTGTTGAAGCCGGTCGTGAAGCGTTCCTAGCAGGACGTATGCCACGTAAACGCATGGCAAATGCCAGTTCACCTGAAACCGGATACTTCTTTAAATAAGAACTCATTCACGGTATAAAAGAGGACTTTATTGAGTCCTCTTTTTGATTTTGAAAACCTGATAACAATGAAAATATCCCATATATTTTGTACTTTGAGTCTTTGTGTCGCATCTAGTTGGCTGTCAGCCCAAGTGCCCAGCACAGCCAAATCACTTGCACCGCAAGGTTGGAACATTTTGATGGCTACGACTGGCGACCTAAACAAAGATCAAATGCCAGATGTTGCGATGATCGTGGAAAAGCAAAAAGTCGATGTGGCGACCTATGATGACGATGGCAAAGTCGTTCATAACCATCCACGAAAACTCATCGTATTTTTTAAAACCGCAAAGGGATATCAACGTATCGTTGAAAACAACAGTATCCCAGTCGCTCAGCAGCCCAATTCATGCTTACTTGATCCACTTGCTGAAGCAGAAGACATCCAAATCAGTAAAGGCAATTTACTCGTTCATTTTAGTTATTTTATGGCTTGTGGTGGCTGGGAATGGCCCCGACATAGTTATACCTTCCGTTGGCAAAATCAACGCTTTGATCTGATTGGTTTTGACTACAATAGCTTTCACCGAGCTTCTGGTGAAGAAACATCGAAAAGCTATAATTTTTCGACCTTAAAGCGTAAGGAAATTGTAGGCGGTAATATGTTTGAAGATGCCAAAACTCAGGCCAAATGGTCAACCTTCAAAGCACCACAGCAACTGACGCTTAAAAATATTAACTTTGATGATTTCTATACACAGTTCGAGTACTAAGTTGAACCTGAGCAATGCCAATCTAGCAATAAACAAACCGCCAATTTCGGCGGTTTGTTTATTCAATTTCAAAACTTAACTTAAGGAATTAAACCTTCATCACGCATCGCAATTTGAACTGATTGACGCTCTGCAACTTTGTTGCGTAAAGCAATGATATTTTTATATGGCGTTAAATCATGACCGATGCCATTTGACCAATTTGTCAGTACAAAGAGATAAGCATCTGCTGGGCCAAAGTTATCATCGACCAAATAGTCGTTATCTGATTCACCAATCGCTTTATCGATGTATGTCAATAAACGATCAATTTCTGCATAAGCTTTTTCTTTAGCGTCTGCATCTAGTGGAGCACCAAAGAATACGGCATAAGCATCATGTAATTCTGAGTTCAAATAGCCAAGCCATTCTAAAACTTTGGCACGACCTAAACCTGATGGCGGAATTAAGTCTTGTTTTGGATCATGCTGTGCAAGGAACGGTAAAATGGCCACGTTCTCGGTCAGGATCAAACCTGGGTTAATTTCTAATGCAGGTACATAACCTTTTGGGTTGATCTCGTAATAATCCACCCCTTTTTCTGTTTTATGGTTTTTTAGGTCAACACGGACCAAATCAAAATCGACATTAATTTCATTTAAAATTATATGTGATGCTAATGAACATGCACCTGGAGAATAATAAAGCTTCATATCTGATCCTTGTTATGTACTATTCAATGTTTTAAATCTCTTCTGTCAAACTTTCAAGTGATCAAACCTGTAAATTGCAAAAAAGCGTAAATGCTGAAACACATATACTCATTGACTATTATCCATATTTAAGAAGATTTCAAGTCACTGTGTTATGCATTTTTATACTCAGTTGTTTTAACATAGCCGCGTTTAAGATTTGATGAAAAGTTACCGTGTTACAACTTAAAAAAGAACAATGGTTTTCCAATATTCGTACTGATGTACTCGCTGGCTTGGTGGTTGGACTGGCGCTGATTCCAGAATCCATCGCCTTTTCAGCTATTGCTGGGGTTGATCCGCAGGTTGGTTTGTACGCTTCGTTTTGTATTGCCGTCACCATTGCCTTTTTTGGTGGTCGTACAGCAATGATTTCAGCTGCTACGGGTGCGATGGCCTTACTTATGATCACTTTGGTCAAAGATCATGGTTTGCAATACCTTTTGGCTGCCACGGTTTTGACTGGTGTGATTCAGATCATTGCTGGCTATTTTAAAGTAGCAAAACTTATGCGCTTCGTCTCGCAGTCAGTGGTGTATGGTTTTTTAAATGCACTCGCGATTTTGATTTTTGTTGCACAGCTACCTGAAATGTCAAAGATGGATAGTTTAGGCTATGTCTTTATGCTTTTAGGGCTTGCAATTATTTATCTGTTTCCATATCTACCTAAAATTGGCAAAGCCATCCCATCACCGCTGATTTGCATTATTGTCCTCAGTGGTTTGGCATTATTTTTAGGTGCTGACCTGCGTACTGTGAGTGATTTGGGTAAGTTTCCAGAGACTTTACCTATTTTCTTGATTCCTGAAATTCCTTTTAATCTTGAAACCCTCACGATTATTTTTCCCTATTCCATTACCCTAGCAACAGTTGGCCTATTAGAAACTATGATGACCACGACAGTGATCAATGAAGTCACTGGAACTGAAGGAGATCGTCATCAGGAATGTCGTGGTCAAGGGATTGCCAATATTGTCAGTGGCTTTATGGGCGGCATGGCTGGATGTGCCATGATTGGGCAGTCGATTATTAATGTTAGTTCTGGCGCGCGAACTCGCCTTTCCACTTTGGTTGCAGGTGTATTTTTGTTGTGTTTGGTGGTGTTCTTAAAAGACTGGCTGGCTTATGTCCCAATGGCTGCCTTAGTCGCGATTATGGTCATGGTGTCATTCACTACGTTCCAATGGAATTCTGTCAAGCAATTTTCAAAGTATCCGATGTCTTTTAATGTCGTGATGATTGCTGTGGTGATCGTGGTGCTTGCAACACATAATTTAGCCCTTGGCGTATTGGTTGGCGTGCTCCTCTCTGCATTGTTTATTATCAATCAACTGGAAAGTTCGGTAAAAGTCACATCAGAACTTAAAGACAATATTCGTAGCTACACAGTCTATGGACAAATTTTCTTTAGTAGCTCTGAGAGTTTTTATCAATTTTTTGATTTTCAGGAGAGGGTTAGTCATGTGCGAATTGATCTGAGTCATGCACATATTTGGGATATTACTTCTGTTAATATTTTGAAGAATGTCGTGCAAAAATTTGAATCAAGACAGATTCAAATAGAGGTTTTTGGCTTAAATGAAGCAAGTAGCACTTTACTTGACCGTGTCAGTGACTAATGGATTTTTGAAATATTCACTTTGAATCAAATCAATTTTCAATAAAATGTGACCTATTGAAACCCTATGCAGGATGAATATAGCAAAGGGTTTCAAAGATCGAAGCTCTGATGTGTAATGACATTACATATAATACTAAGCCTATAAAAAAGAGAAAAATTCACCATTCATTCGATTTAACTGTATAATTCATCTCATAAAATTATAACTATTAAAAATAAAACAAAGATTTGATGTGACTTTCTATATATTTTTTTAAATTGTGGATACACAAAATTGGGGGAATTTTGATGGTTTGGTTTTGGTCACGACACTGCATTCAAGCAAATCAGCTGCTGGTCTTAGCGAGTCTATTTTGCCTGCTATGTTGTATCGCTATACCCAGTTTTGCCAATGCCACCCCACAGATCTCAAGCAGTCATTGTCCTGTTGAAATCACCCATATTGCCACAGCTAAAAGCGCTGTCGAGCAAGAGCGCCCACGTACAGGTTGGCAAAATCTGCAAAAGCTTCCAGACACTTGGAATAAACGTTGGCCGGATTATCATGGTATCGCTTGGTACAAAATCCAATTTAAGTTGAACTGTGACCTCCATCAGTTAAATCAACCCATTGCTATCGCTATACAAGGCATCACCCAAAGTGGTCGGGTTTATATCAACGATGCCCTACTTTGGCAAGATTACATTTCAGCAGAACATTTTTCACGAAGCCAACATCAACCAAGAATTTTGAACTTGCCTAGCTCGAGTTTAAAGCAAGGTGTTAATACCATTTGGGTGCAAGTGTATGGTTCAGTGACCCAAAAATCAGGACTCAGTTCAGTTCAAATTGGGGAATACCAGCAAGTCTATGACACCTTTAAAATTTGGTTACTCGAACAACGACAATTAGTCGAACTCAATACGATGATTAATTTCGTCGTGGCTGTGTTCTTTTTTTTAGCATGGCTCGCCAATCGTAATGAAAGAGCTTACTTATGGTTAACCATCACAGGCATGGCTTGGGTATTTTATAGCCTGTGTATTATTTTTAATGGACCAATTTCATTTCTAACCACCGTACAGGTCGACCGCCTACAAAATATCATTTTCTGTTTTTATACGGTTTTTGGCTGTATTGGTGCGTGGTATTTTGCAAACCATCCTTTCCCGAAAATTCAAAAGCTGTTATTAAGCCTTGCCACTATCGCAGCACTCTGTATCGGTTTTGCACCAGAGGCTTATTTAAAGACCGTCATCCAAATTTGTTTTAGCTTCTTTGTTTTGGTCTTTGTGGCCAAATGTATTAGCTACCCCTACTTGGCGTATAAAGCCAAAATGGCTGAAACCTATTTGCTTGCAACGCTGTATTTGATTTATTTACCAATTGCGGTACATGATGCGCACTTTATGATGACCATGGAAGGCCATGCGCTCTCACCATATACTGGCCCACTAACCACCCTCGTTTTGGGCGGCGTACTGGCTTTGCGTTTAGCTCGACACACCCGTCAAATTGAGCGTTTTAATAAGACCTTAACTGAAAATGTACAACGAGCTGAACTGAAACTCGCTACCTCACTTGGTCAACAACATCAACTCGCGCTTGAAAATGCACGACTTCAAGAACGAATTCATTTATCTCATGACTTACATGATGGTTTAGGCGGATCAATTGTCCGTTCAATTTTACTGTTAGAACAAAATGACAAAATTGAAAAACCACAAATCATGTCGATGCTTAAACTGTTCCGTAATGATTTAAGACAAGTCATCGATTCGGGTTCAAGTATAGGGACGAAAGTTCCAGACACCCCGATCGAATGGGCGGCGCCGATTCGCCATCGCTTTGTACAGCTCTTTGAAGAATTAGACATGAGCTCAAGCTGGAAATTTGCTACCGAATGGATTCACTCACCCTCTGCGACCCAATGTCTCAATTTGACTCGTGTCACAGAAGAAACCCTGACCAATATTCTAAAGCATAGTCAGGCAAGCAAAGTTCAGGTCAGTTTGTGCGAAACAGAGACTCAACTGATATTACGTATTGAAGATAACGGTATCGGCTTCAACCCTGACGAAGTTGAGCAAGGCCTACATGTCGGCCTACATAGTATGCAAACACGAATCCATCGTATCGGTGGTGAATTTAAAATACAGTCACAGCCGGGTTGTACCGTTATTGAGGCCATTTTGCCATTTAAACCTGATGGTGCTGACAGTGAAGATCTTGATGAAAAAACAGCCTAGATTAGGGTCTGTTGACATTTGTTGATTAAAAAAATAGCGAGATAGTAAAATTAAATCGCCAAACCCAATTTTACACTCGCTATGCCTCGAACAATGCTAAATGATCAACACTGGTCCAAGTTACTTG
>NZ_VPAN01000034.1:0-34478 GCF_013419225.1 Acinetobacter sp. YH12097
ATCATTGACATAATTCCAGACGAAGTTCACTTCTGATGCTAGTTGGTCTAACACCTTGCAATGTTTGTCTTTTATACGTAATTTAAGGGTTTTCATGTACTTATATTAACAATCAAAACTCAAGGAAGATAGTCCTTAGTTAAATCAAACGACACTTCAGGTCGTGTTGCTTATATCTCTGACCTGAAGGACAGAGTTTTACGCTCCATTTGATAAAGCGACCTTGTTTTAGGTCCTCATAGGCTTGCATGACTTCAGCAAAATGATTCATCACAAAATAACCTCGCCCATAGATGGGCTCATTTAAAGGCTGCGCTGATAAATACAACATGTGGCTATCTTCGACAGCCGTCAATTCGACATTTTCTCCTTGGCTCGACATGACTGCCATATGCTGTGCATTTAACGGTTCATCTGTTTCAGTAAATTTTAGTTTGCCTGAGCGTAAATACACCAGCGTGGTATCCCCTTCCTGTGCAGGTAGTGTGATACTTTGATTGGCTCTGACAAAGGCATCAAATACTTGCATAGGTGTATGTGTCTCTGCAGGGCCGTGTGCTGTTAAATATTGCCCGGCAATGATCCGTACATAACCTGCATTATCTACTAAATCCACTACAGGAATACTGGTTTTGGCTAAGCTCTGATAGCGTGCAGGATTCATTTTATCTTTGGCAGGCAAGTTGACCCAAAGTTGCAAGATTTCAAATGCTCCGCCCCGCTGTGCAAAGGCTTGGCTAAAAACTTCTTCGTGTTGTATGCCTGAAGCAGCAGTCATCCATTGCACATCGCCCTCACCAATGACGCCACCGCCGCCAGTCGTATCATGATGTTCAAGTTCGCCTTTAAACACTAATGTGACGGTTTCAAAGCCTCGATGTGGATGTTCCAATACGCCTTTTTTCAGTTTGGTTGGTTTCAAAACCCCAGGCCCTAAGTGGTCGAGCAATAAAAAAGGCGAAACGGTATTTCCAAATTCATAATGGGAAAAAACTGAAGTCACTGGAGCAAAGTCACCGACAGGTGAGCCTGAATCATTGACGTGAATAAAAGCGAGGGTTTTCATCATACAATTGTATAGAAAATAAATTTTAATCGTAAAAATGCTGTTTTATACGGAAACTATACTCTGTGAGATAAGACTGTAATTTGTGTAAATCATTGGTTGCTTCTATCGGCTTTGCATTAAGTGCTTCAATTTTATCATTCAGCAATTTTAAAATTTGGGTTTGCTCAGCCAATGGAACTTGTGCCTTTTCTTTTTGCTGTTTTTTAATTTCCAAATAATCTTCTGCCCAATGACGCAATGGATCTTGTGCATCAATCTGTTCAAACAACTGTGTAATCAATAGTTCAGGCATAATTTTTTGTGTAGCCAACTCAGCAGACATTAACCCTCGAATCGAATAGAACACTTTTTTATAGGTAAAATTCTCTGCCGTTTGCATGACATTCATACCACCTTTTGCCAGTGATAAATAATGATAATACAAAGCCTTATAATCTATACGCTCAAGTAGACCCTCACGAAAATTCTCCCACTCAGGAAACTGATTCAAATAAATAATATGTGCGCGGACCCATTCCAATACTGTCGGATTGCTCTTTGCCAATAGACCAAACATTTTATTCAAATCAAAAGAGACGAAATCAAAATCACCATCCATGATTTCAATAAGGTCACGATGTTTCCGATAGTCATAATATTGTGCTTTAGACGGGAGATGAAAACCTCGTACATCATAATCACTGTCTGGACTTGCCATGCCCCATAATCGACTGCCACTCTCAATATAAAATAATGGAAATTCATCTCGGTTTTGGAATAATTTTTGGATTTCTTGTTGGATGTTCATAAATTTATGTTTTAGGCAGTGTGACTGTTTTTATACCATTAATATGGCCAAACTGTGGATTTTATAAAACTTTAATTCAACTTTATTTAACATTGATTAAGAAATAAATTAAATAATAAATATGAAGATATATTCAAAATTTGATTTGAATTGTCACGCTAGCTTGTTCTTTCTGAAAGAAAAAAGCGTATCAATTGATACGCTTTTTATGAGGCATACATGCCTAAATTTCAACCATAAATCAAAGATTTATTAAGGACACTTCGCCGATTGGAAAGTCTTAGTATTTTTACCACGTTGGCACTGATATTCCTTTTGTGTATTTACACGCTGCCAGTCACCATCCACCAATCTAAAACTATAAATAGTACGAATTGATTTCACCGAATCATCCATCAAACCTGTTTCCGTCACTTTCACCTGCCCCGCATTTGGTGACTCAACACGGTTAAAGTACTGACGAATTTCCACAGTCGACAGCTCTTTACGTAAATCAGGACGTTCTTTTAATACTTGATCGAGTGGCGTAGCAGAAGAACCGACTTTAGACACAATTTTCTGCGTTGTCGCACAACCCGCCAACATCCCCACACACAATGCAGACACAGCAATTAAACGATACATAGAACCAACTCAAATTTATTATTCAGTCCTATCATGCCGAACATTTGTCCAAAACACTATTTAAGCAATGTAAAAGAAGTACCTCACTCCACAAAATCAACGTGCTGTTTCTCATCCATGCGCAGCTAAAAAGGCGTGCTATAACCATAAAAAAAACGCATCCGAAGATGCGTTTTCAATCGTCTTTAAAAATTAAAGATCGAACAATTTACCTGGGTTCATAATTGCATTTGGATCAAATACTTTTTTCAATGCTTTCATATATTCGATTTCTTCTGCTGAACGTGTGTAATCGAGGTAAGGCTTCTTAGTCATACCCACGCCATGTTCTGCAGAAATTGAACCGTCATATTTTTTCACAGTTTCAAATACGTATTTGTTTACCACTTGGCATTTTGCAAAGAATTCATCTTTACTTAAATCCGCAGGTTTCAAAATATTTAGGTGCAAGTTACCGTCACCAATATGACCGAACCAGCAAATTTCAAAGTCTGGGTAGTTCGCTTCCACAATTGCATCAATTTCTTTAATAAATGCAGGCACATGTGTAATCAAAACTGAGATGTCATTTTTGTATGGTGTGAACGGTGCGATTGACTCTGAAATGTCTTCACGTAAACGCCATAAGCTGTGTACTTGGTCTAAGCTTTGGCTCATCACGCCATCCAGTACCCAACCTTGTTCCATGCAATATTCAAAGATTTCCATTGCCGCATCCATGATCGGTTCAAATGGTGCTTCAAACTCAAGTAATACATAGAATGGACATGGTGTTTCAAACGGACGTTGTACATGACCATTGTCCAATACTTTTTGCATCGCAAGTTCACCAAAGAACTCAAATGCAGTCAAGTCGATTTTCTTTTGGAAGGCATGTAGAACAGGCATAATCGCATCAAAATCAGGCACACCAAGCACCAACACTTGTAAGTCATGGGGTTGGCGTTCTAGTTTGATTTCAGCTTCAGTCACGAGACCCAAAGTACCTTCACCACCAATAAATAAGTGTTGAAGCGCATAACCAGTCGCGTTTTTGATCATGCCTTTGTTTAAGCGCAGGATGTCACCTTTACCTGTGACCACGGTCATGCCCAATACCCAGTTACGAGTCATGCCGTATTTGATAACTTTAATACCACCTGCGTTGGTACCAATGTTGCCGCCAATTTGAGATGAACCTGAAGATGCAAAATCAACTGGATAGTACATGCCTTGTTCTTCAGCATAGTTCTGAAGTTGTTCAGTCACTACACCTGCTTGTACGCGAACCATACGGTCAGCTGGGAAGAATTCCAAGATTTGGTTCATCTTGTCCATGCTCACCACGATTTCACCGTTAGCAGCCACAGCACCCGCAGATAAACCTGTACGACCGCCACTTGGTGTGATCGCTACATTAAATTGGTTCGCAAGTTTTACAATTTGTTGAACTTGTTCTGTGCTTGAAGGGAAAACGACGACCGACGGGTTTGGATCGAAGTGCTTAGTATGGTCACGACCCCAATTTTGGAGACTATCCGCATCGGTTTTAATTCGGCTTTCGCCAACAATAGCGGTCAATTGGGTCAATAACTCTGGGGTTAAAGCGACTGGAGCATTCATCGTTTTCAGACCTTGCAAGAAGTAAACAAGTTTTTTTAAAGGTCCAGACTTCATTCAGTCAAAACTGCGGTAACGCATATTTCAAGGGAAAAAGCCTGAAACAGAGCGCATCAAAATGTCAGGGAAGTGGTCATGATGATTTTGAGCGGCACCATTATAAGCTATAACTGGGCTTTTTTTGACAAAACCCAAAGAAAAACGTGGTTTCAAAATGTCACGAGGAATATGACCAAGTTAATTAGACCAAATCTAAAAAATATTGACTCATCATTCGCCAAAATAGCCATGACGTCGGTCATAAAGGAAATGTATATCGGGCGACTTCCTATGCTATTATATGCGCACTAAATTTGGCCTTTGTAGCGGAGCCGTAATGAGCCAACATCTTTCTTTACCTAAAGATAAAATTCGTTTCTTGTTGTTAGAAGGCGTTCACCAAAACGCAATCGACACACTAAATGCTGCTGGATACACCAACATTGATTACCGTAAAACTGCGCTTGAGGGTGAAGCGTTGAAAGAAGCGGTTAAAGATGCTCACTTCATTGGTATTCGTTCACGTACTCAATTAACTGAAGAAGTTTTTGAAGCGGCGAACAAACTGATTGCTGTGGGTTGTTTCTGTATCGGTACAAACCAAGTGAACTTAAATGCTGCAATGATTCGCGGTATTCCAGTATTTAACGCACCATACTCAAATACTCGTTCAGTTGCTGAATTAGTTCTTGCTGAAGCGATTCTATTACTTCGTGGTGTTCCTGCAAAATCTGCTTCAACTCACCGTGGTGGTTGGAACAAGTCTGCAGTTGGTTCATTTGAAACTCGTGGTAAAACTTTAGGTATTGTTGGTTACGGTTCGATTGGCTCGCAACTTTCTGTACTTGCTGAAGGTTTAGGTATGCACGTAATTTATTACGATGCTGTGACTAAACTTCCAATGGGTAATGCACGTCAAGTCGGTTCTATGGGTGAACTTCTTGCCAATGCAGACGTGGTTTCTTTACACGTTCCTGACGTTCCATCTACACGTAACTTCTTCGGTAAAGAGCAATTTGCTCAAATGAAAGAAGGCGCAATCTTCCTAAATGCTGCACGTGGTACATGTGTCATCATTGAAGACCTTGCTGATGCGATCAAATCTGGTCACATTGCTGGTGCTGCGGTTGACGTATTCCCGAAAGAACCAAAAGCAAACGGTGAGGAATTTGTTTCTCCACTTCGTGGCTTAGACAACGTGATTTTAACCCCTCACGTGGGTGGTTCTACGATGGAAGCGCAAGCAAACATCGGTCTTGAAGTTGCTGAAAAATTCGTTGCTTACTCTGATAAAGGTATGACTTTATCTGCAGTGAACTTCCCAGAAATCGCCTTACCGTTGACTGAAGGCAAACACCGTTTACTTCATATCCACAAAAACGTGCCAGGCGTTCTTTCAAAAATCAACAACTTGTTTGCTGAACACGGTATCAACATCTCTGGTCAGTCTTTAATGACCAAAGGCGATGTGGGTTATCTTGTGATGGACGTTGATGCAACTGCATCTAAAGAAGCTTTGGATACTCTTCACGAAGTTGAAGGTACCATCCGCGTTCGCGTATTGTTCTAATTTAATTAGACACTGAAGCCACAGCCTTCGGGCTGTGGTTTTTTTATTGTAGTAGACTTTTAAAATCTGGCTTTTGCCAATCTCCCGCTATTCGAGTCATCGAAACAAATTTAGTCTATGCCAAATTTTAAAATTACCCCTGCTCTACAAGCACCACTGATCTTGCTTATTGCAATGATCAGTATGCAAAGCAGTGGTTCGTTCGCTAAGTACCTGTTTGGTCAGTTTCCCATCCTGACCGTATCCGCGATGCGTTTACTGCTCGGTGCATTAATCTTGGCGATCATTTTTAAAATTTGGCAGATCAATTTTAAACAAGTCAAATTGTCGTCTATCCTCAGCTATGGCTGTGCCTTAGCAGGGATGAATGTATTATTTTACTTGTCGATTGATCGTCTCCCGCTCGGCATTGCCGTCTCTTTTGAATTTATTGGTCCGCTCAGTGTCGCACTATTTGCTGCACGCCGAAAATTTGACTTTATTTGGGTCGGACTGGCTATTTTAGGCCTTATCCTACTTTTTCCTTTTGACCAAGCTGCACAACGACTTGATCCAGTTGGCATTGCCCTCGCCCTTGGTGCAGGTGCCTGCTGGGCACTCTATATCGTGGCAGGTCAGAAACCCTCTGGCGTTTCAGGCAACCATACGGTTTGTTTAGGTATGTTTGTCGGCATGTGTATGCTCATGCCGATTGCATTATTTGTAGGGATTCCTGCACATGCCTTTGAACCGATGAGCCTCCTCTATTTTCTTGCTTTAGCCACCTTAGCCAGCGCCATCCCCTTTAGCTTAGAAATGATTGCGCTCCGCAATTTAACGGCGCTCAGTTTCGGAACGCTCATGAGCCTAGAACCTGCAATTGCAGCACTCTCTGGTTTTGTTTTCTTAAATGAACAATTGCTGTGGACCCAGTGGTTAGCCCTTGCTGTCATCATCTGTGCATCGATTGGGTGTACCTATACCACGCAAAAAGCCAAAGTCATTTAAATTCAAAATCCATCATGATTTGGTCAAATGTTAAAATTCACTCAATTGTTAGCATTAACCGCTATACTGTATTGACTCAAAAATAGGGCTCAACACCGCCCAACAACTGTGTGCCGCATGCCAAATTCACAACTTCTCGCTGTTGTTTTCATGGTGCTCTCCATGATCTCCTATCAAATCAGTGCATCATTCGCCAAACAATTATTTTTGGTGCTTGATCCACTCAGTGTGACCATTTTACGACTCTGTTTTGCTTCAATTATTATTTGTTTAATGTTTCGTTCATGGCACATTTTAAAACGGCTGTCGTTTTTAAAATGGCGCGATCTGCTCTGCTATAGCGCAGCACTGTGCCTCATGAATGTCTTGTTCTATATGTCACTGGGCAAACTCCCTCAAGGCATTGCCGTTGGACTCGAGTTTATTGGCCCACTGGGTTTGGCACTGCTGTCGATAAAAAATCGTAGTGACTATATTTGGGTGTTTTTGGCGATCTTAGGGATTGCGCTGATGGTGCCTTGGGGACAAGCCCAGAGCGGAAATTTCTCACTGATTGGTGCGGCGTGTGCATTGGCTGCCGGACTTTGTTGGGCCTTTTATATTTATTTCGGGCAAAAAGTGGTACACCAAAATATTGGCATGCATGCACTGACCATTGCCATTAGTTTATCGGCATTGACCTTATTACCCATCGGCCTCTATAACAACGCAGCAGCTTTATTGGATACACAATATTGGCCTAAAGCACTATTGATTGCCATTTTAGCCACAGCGATTCCCTATGCCCTAGACCTCAAAGCCTTAAAGATTCTAAGTAAGCTGAGTTATGGAACATTGTCGAGTATCTCACCTGCTTTGGCAGCCATTACGGGTATGGTTTTATTGGGAGAACGTATCGGCATGTGGCAATGGCTCGCTCTGGTGTGCATTATGCTCGCCTCAGTCGGGGTGACGATGCGTTCCTCTAAAGTGGAAACTACCAACTAAATTTCTAAGTAAATGATGTTACGTACGTAAAAATAATTTCGCATTTTAAAATGCTTTTTAAGTTTATTCGACGGAGTCTTACATCTAGAGTTTAAATAAAAGGATTAGCCTTCGGCTGGAGGTACTCTTACGAAACATTGTTTCTCATTCGGCAAAATGAGAAACGTGTTTCGCAAGGAAACCATCTTGCGGTGCAATGCACCTCACCGACAAAACTCGTTCACTAGCGTCTACTTATTCAAAATATCGCAAAAACTTTTTTAATTAAAAGTAGTCCTGCCTCAAACACTTGCGGATGACGTTACCGCGTATCGTTCTTTTATTTGAATCAAATTACGCTTCTGATGTTACTGCGTAACATCAGTAAGTAAAAAATATTTAAATGAAAAAAATGGCGGGATTGCCGCCATTTTTCAACAAATTGTCTAAGCGCTCTTACATCTAAGCTTTTAAATACAAGGCTTTTAGATATCAAAATTAGAAAAAGTCTAGATTCTATACAGGACTTAACCGGTCAGACTGTCTTTATCCGCTTTTTTATATTTTTTATATTCGGCTAAGTATTGTTTAGCCAAAGCTTCTTTTTGCTTATCATCCAATACTTTACCGGCTTGCTGAAAGAAACCGTGCTCCTCTTCCTGTAAATGATGATGCACCGTTTCTGAAAGTTTTTTGGCTATAGCTAGCCAGCCCGGATTGCTAAATTCAGTCTCAGTCAACTGCTCTAAGAGTTCATCCATTTCATGATGTTCTGATAAGGCATGACGGGTAATGTTTAGCCCCGAGTCGGTCATCATTAAAGGAATATAAAAATATCGGTCTTCTCCGACAGCATGCGCAAATAATTCATTTTTAAGTCGGTCGAACAGATCGCGACGTTCTGGACTATCGCCAGAAGTTTGTACTAATTGTTCTGCAAGCGCTCTTTGTTGTTCATGACTTTGACGTAAAGCTTCAAAAATATTCATTCTGATGATGCCCTCTGATGCTTAGCGATAGCTGAGTATTTTTTTAATTCAGCAAAATAAAGTGCTTCATTTTTATACTAAACATATCCGCATCAGAATACAGCGCAGCTCTGTTAAGTTTTGTTTTAAGCTTGTCCCGTAAAGGTTTGATACCCTAGCCGTACAATCAAAATACTCACCAAAATCAAAAATAGAATTCGAATAAAGCCACTGCCGTATTTAATCGCTGCACGTACACCAACGATCGAGCCTAAAATATTCGCTACAGCCATCATTAAGCCTATAGCAAATAACACATGGCCTGTGGGTGCAAAAAAACTCAGTGCAGCCAAATTGGTGGTTAAGTTGGCCACTTTAGACAAAGCAGAGGCATGCAAAAAGTCGGCTTGTAGATAACGAATAAAAAAGAAGATAAAAAAACTGCCCGTCCCAGGCCCAAAGATGCCGTCATAAAAGCCAATCACCAGACTACCCAGAGCGGCAAGACCGAGGATTTTAGGGGTCAGTTCTTGGCGTACATGCACCTGACCAAATTGTTTTTTGGCAAAGGTATAGATCGCAATCACGATCAACATGACCAAAACAAAAGGACGTAAGACTTCTTTAGGAATCATTGATACACAGGCTGCTCCCACAAAAGAAGCAACAAATGCACAGCTTGCAATGACCGCAAGTAATTTCCAACGGAGTTTGACTTGGCGTAAAAAAGAATAGGACGCTGACGCTGTACCAAAAATCGAAGACAACTTATTGGTGCCAAACACCGTCGCAGGAGATAAGTGCGGCATGGCATTCATAATCGCTGGAATTTGAATTAATCCTCCGCCCCCCACTGCTGCATCAATTGCACCGGCAAAAAATGCAAAAAATAAGAGGCTTAAAATAATTTCAATTTCCATAAGAAGTCTTCAATGCTGTATCAGCTACTCTAGATTTAACACACGCTTAGGCACCAAACGTTTACGGTCTGTAATTTCAGCCAGCCCTAAACAACGCTCACCTTCAAATACCAAGACCTGTGCTTCTGCCTCATGTTCAATATTACTTTCCATGCCACGACTGAAATTTTCAGCGCGCCCTTCTGGCGCTTGCACTTTGCAGAAATGATCGACGGGTGAATATACCGGCAGCAATAATGCTTCACGTTCCACTTCAGTCAAGCTTTCCAAATATTCAATGGTGTAAGTTGGATTAAGGTCAAAATGCCCCGTTTGCGTACGGTGTAGATAGGTCAAATGTCCAAAAGTACCTAATGCTTTGGCAATATCTTCGCCTAAAACACGAATATACGTGCCTTTGGAACAGGTGATATCGAGTGTAATACTATTCTCATCAAATGATAATAACTCGATGGCATAAATCGAAATCGGACGTGCTTCACGCTCAATTTCTATGCCTTTACGCGCCAACTCGTACAGCGGGCGACCTTCTTTTTTCAGCGCAGAATACATCGGTGGAATTTGTTGAATATCTCCCACGAACTGTGCCAACACCTGCTGAATAGATGCCTCGGTCAAAATAGGTACGGCTTGTTCCATCAGTACCTCACCTTCCACATCACCCGTCGTGGTGCTGTGTCCTAAAAAGACCGTGGTTTGATAACGCTTGGTCGAGTCGAGCAAGAAATGTGAAAATTTCGTCGCTTCACCCAAACAAATCGGCAATAAACCTGAAGCCAACGGATCAAGCGCACCGGTATGCCCTGCTTTTTGAGCACGAAATAGCCAACGAACCTTCTGTAAGGCTGCATTCGAGCTAATACCTAATGGCTTATTCAAAAGAAATACACCATGTACAGGACGACGTTGGATCTTAGGAGAGGCTTTTTTCATGTCAAAATTTGGCTAATACAGGAACAGCGCAATGGTAACAACCCACCTCTAACGTTTACAACTCTTCTATGTTTTTATCTGCGTTTTATGTCATATTGAGTTCGCATTTAGAACTCTAAAACAATTAAAAACGGAATAAAGGTGCATTGGGATATGCAAAAAAATAAACTTTGGCTCATCATTGCCTTGGTCGTTATCGCTGTTGCTGCATTTATATTTTGGCTGGCGCCAAAAGCATCACAAAATGATCCTTCAGATCAATCGATTCAACAAAAAAATACGCCTTTAGCTCAGGGCGAAAGCTCTACAGCACAAGCTACAAGCGGTTCTTCGCTGCTCAGTCCAAGTCAACAAGACACGGAAGTTAACTGTCAAATCAGTATGGATGGTTCAAATCATCTGATCGTGAACGAACAAACACGGAATTGTTTTGAATATTTCATCACTCAATATGGTGAAAAGTCGATAGATCAAATCAAAAAGGATTTTAAAGCCTACATTGCACAAGGTCATAAAGAACCGGCGCTGTCCCAAATTTATGATTTGTGGGATCGCTATATGAAATATCGTGAACAATTAGGTAATTTACAGCCACCAAGTGATGATAAAGAATCACCACAATATTATCGCTCGATCTACAGCAGCACACAGAATTTAAGAAAACAGTTCTTTTCTGATTATGAAATTGAAGGTTTATTTGGCAAGGAAAATACCTATCACGAATACACGCTGAAACGCATGGAAGTGGTGAATGACAAAAAACTGTCTGAGTCTGAAAAAGCAAAAAAACTAAAAGCCCTGTTTGATGAACTCCCAGAAGATTGGAAAGAAAATCTGGAACAAATCAATAAACTTGAAGATTTACGCAAACTCACAGCGGACATTAAAGCCCGTGGTGGTTCAAGCGAAGAAATCCATCAAATGCGGTTAAATTTAGTTGGTCCAGAAGCCACTCAGCGCCTTGAAAATCTAGACAGCCAGCGCAGCTCTTGGAAATCTAGCGTAAATCAATACCTCACAGAGCGTGACAGCATTGTGAAAAGCAATATGAGTGACAGTGCTAAACAACAAGCGGTGCAGCAACTCCGTAATCAACATTTTAAATCGAAGGAAGATCAGCTCCGCGTCAGTACCTTTGAATCTGTACATGATCAAGGTGGAAAATTACCTTTCGCAGAATAACTGCAAACAACAATTTAAAAACAACTTCAATTTCAGGATGAAATGATGAAAAAACCACAAGCTCTTTTATGCGCAATCATCGCTGCATCAGCAGTGATTGCCAGCACACAATCCCAAGCGGCGGCAGGACTCCAACATGTCACCGCCAACAGCTCGGCAAACTATGCCAAGACCAAATATCCGATTGTGTTTACCCATGGTATGTTCGGGTTTACTCGCATTGGTTTTGACAGCTTTGGCATGGATTATTTTTATCAAATTTTGCCAGATTTAGCTCGCAACGGTGCCAATACCTTTGCTGCCCAAGTTTCTCCGCTAGAGTCGACAGAAGTTCGGGGTGAGCAATTGCTCTCTCAAGTCGAAGAAGTCCTTGCCCTGACTGGCCAACCTAAAGTGAACCTCATTGGTCATTCACATGGTGGACCGACAACTCGCTACATTGCAGCGATCAAACCTGAATATGTGGCTTCGGTGACTGGGGTTGCAGGCACTTATCGTGGCTCTCTAGTCGCAGATAAAATCCAAGCGAATAAAACTATTAACTCAGTCTTTGGGGTACTTGGCGATCAACTCTTAGCACCGATTATTACTTGGGCTGAAGGCAACTCGAGTCTACCCAACAGTGTTGATGCATCACTTACCGCGATCAGTGAAAAAGGTTCTGCTGAATTTAATGCAAAATTTCCAACCGCAGCACTGGCTGCGAACTGTAATCAGTCGGGTGCCAAAGTCGACAATGGCGTGTATTACTACTCATAGACAGGTACAGCACAAACCACGAATGTATTAGATGTACTAGATACAGTGATTAGTCAGCTTGCCCCTTTGGCCTATGGAAATCGTGACAATGACGGTTTGGTTGGACGCTGTAGCACCCACATCGGACAAGTAATCCGTGATGACTACAATCACAACCACTTAGATGAAGTGAATATGGTCTTTGGTCTACGCAGCCTATTTTCACCTGACCCAGTTGCGCTCTACCGCCAACATGCCAATCGTTTAAAATTACAGGGACTGTAATTTCAAAAGTTGGCTCCCTTTCAGCACTGAACAGGACGTCTTTGGACGTCCTTTTTTTGTTTACAATTTTTTTATTTGTACGCATTAAACAATTTAATTCAATAAGTTCTTAAATGATAACAACTAAAATAAATAGCAAAAATAAAAGACGAATGTATATAAATATACTTGTCACCTCAACGCCGCCCATGTCCTAAAATGACATGGAATTTCAAACCGAGCATGAAAAAATGGCAAGGCATCTTTGTCTATTCAAACTCTCTAAAATCAAAGATATGGCCTGGCCAGTCACAAAGATGTTGCTTAAAAACAGAGAGTATTTTCATGATTAAAAAGTAATAAAAACAACATCAGATCAAGGAACATTTATGCGATCTTTAGTAAACACGGCCAAGATGGCCTCTGTAGCTGCAGTTGCAGGCTTAGCGATGAGTATATCGGCAAGCACTCAAGCTGCGCCTAGCGTCCTCCAGGTGAAGGAAACGGCAAAATCGGACTACGCAAAAACCAAATATCCAATTTTAATGGTGCATGGTTGGCTCGGTTGGTCACGTATCGGCACCGACACCATCGGACTGGATTATTGGTACCAAATCTTGCCAGATATGGCACGAAATGGCTCAACCGTATTCGCAGCGCAATTATCTCCTGCAAATACCACAACACATCGTGGCGAGCAGTTAATTGCACAAGTTGAAGATGTTTTGGCTATTACAGGGAAACCAAAACTTAACTTAATTGGTCACTCTCATGGTGGTCCAACTGTATTGTATGTTGCTCAAACAAAACCACAGTACATTGCGTCTATTACAGGTGTTGCAGGTACCTATCACGGCTCTAAAGTAGCGGATGATATTCAAGGCAACTCACTTTCTCGTACTGCCTTCAATATTTTAGGTGATTATATTGTCGGCCCACTGATTGCTTTAGGTCAGGCAAAACCTGAGCTTGAAATTGATTTCGATGCTTCTATGAAATCATTATCACAAACAGGTTCTGCTGCATTTAACAGTACAGTTGCAAAATCTGCTGTAGCTGACGGTGTTTTGGCATCTTCAGAAAATTGCAGCAAAAACTTAAAGCAAGTCGACAGCAAAGGCATTCAGTACTATTCATGGACCGGTGTTGCGCAAACCACAAATCTACTTGATATCGATACGATCCTAATGCAACTCGGGCCATTGTCGTATGGCAATAAAGACAATGACGGTATGGTTGCACGTTGTAGTGCTTATATCGGTAAAGTCATTAACGATAGCTACAAACTTAACCATACCGATTTAGCCAATATGATGTTTGGCTTAACAGGGCTATTTGCACAAGATCCTGTGGCGCTGTACCGTCAACATGCAAACCGTTTAAAACTGCAAGGACTTTAATTCTTATCGTTGAAATTTAAATGCAATAAGGGGGCTTCGGCCCTCTTATTTACTTTAATCGATCTGATAAATCATGCTCTTTTATTTTGTTACATTTAGCGTCACAGTTAATCTTTTTCAATTTGCAACAGGTGATCTTTATTGCTTTATTAGAAGTGACAATAAATATTGTCATAAAACAATAATACATTGAGGATCGCTCATGAAATACGGACCATTTTTAGCAGGTTTAATTGCAGCTACATGCATCGGTAATGTATCTGCATCGCAAGCAACCCAAGTCACCGCCAAAGCTAGTTCTAGCTATGCAAAGACCAAATATCCAATCGTATTTAACCATGGTATGGGTGGTTTCATTACCGTTGGTACGGACTCTTTTGGACTCGACTATTGGTATCAAATCCTGCCTGATCTTGCCCGCAATGGTGCAAATGTCTGGGCAACGCGCGTATCGCCGTTTAACTCCACCGAAGTACGTGGCGAACAACTTTTACAACAGGTCCTTGAAATCCGAGCACTCACCGGTGCAGATAAAGTGAATTT
Source organism: Acinetobacter sp. YH12097 (assembly GCF_013419225.1). Taxonomy (NCBI): domain Bacteria; kingdom Pseudomonadati; phylum Pseudomonadota; class Gammaproteobacteria; order Moraxellales; family Moraxellaceae; genus Acinetobacter; species Acinetobacter sp. YH12097. The sequence continues at coordinate 14,590 of NZ_VPAN01000034.1, forward strand.
GATTGGACATAGTCATGGTGGACCAACGATTCGTTATGTTGCCGGTGTGCGCCCAGATGTCGTGGCTTCATTAACCAGTGTTGCAGGACCTCATCAAGGCTCCCCTGTTGCAGATTTAATTTTAAAAGCTGAAGGCACCGCTGTCGAAGCACCCTTGGTCGGAGCTGTGAATTTTGTCTCTAAAGCCATTGTTTGGGCGCAAGGTCTAGATCCAACGACTTATCCTCATGATGCATTGGCAGGTGGTTCAAGTTTAACGCTAGCGGGTTCTGCAAAGTACAATACCGCATTCCCTCTGGGCTTGCCTAAATCCAATTGTGCTGATGGTAATAGCGTGGAAAAAGGCATTTATAACTATTCATTTACAGGTGTGGGCCAAATCACCAATATTTTAGATTTAGACTCAGCACTAAAAGTGACCGCATTACTGATCGATGGCGGAAAAGACAATGATGGCCTCGTATCACGCTGTAGTGCCAAGTTTGGTAAAACCATTCGTGATAACTACAACTGGAACCATTTAGATGAAGTCAACCAAGTGCTTGGTCTCAAAGCGTTGTTCGCACCAAATCCTGTCGATGTTTATCGTCAACATGCCAATCGTTTAAAACTTCAAGGTTTATAATTTAGTAAAGCTATACATTAAACCCTGTAAATTCAGGGTTTAATGATATTTTCATTAATCAATGTACAAAATATCTTTCATTCTGTCGATTAGTTCTCACATTTTGCTTTCCTTTTTTTATAATCCTTAATGACAATAAAAATTGTCAGATAGGCAATTTTGTCTATTTCCAAACTAAACTGAATCAAAGTTTGAAAACCAAAACAAAAAGAAAGGAATGAAAAATGAAAGGAAAATTGCTCTGCGCCACGCTCCTTGCAAGTATGGCAGTGACCCAAACGCATGCTGAATTGGGTATACAGCAAGCGACCACTAAAAAAGTCATCGACAATTATGCTGAAACCCAATACCCCCTAGTGTTTGTACACGGGATGTTTGGTTTTAACCGCTTAGGCGGTGCCGTTTTTGGTTTGGATTATTGGTATCAAGTTCTTCCGGATTTGGCAAGCCACAAAGCTACGGCCTTTGCGACACAAATCTCCCCATTGGAATCCATTGAAGTTCGCGGTGAACAATTGTTAGATCAAGTTGAACAAGTGGTTGCCATTACTGGCAAACCCAAAGTGAATTTAATTGGTCACTCACATGGTGGTCCTACGGCTCGATATATTGCTGGCGTACGGCCTGATTTGGTTGCCTCTGTCAGTACAGTTGCAGGCACCAATGACGGTTCACCTGTGGCGGATTTAGTACAGAGTGTGCCGATTTTAAATGGCGTATTAGCGACAGTTATGGATACAGTAATGACTCCAGTGATTAACTTCGCCCAGCAGTCTAATCTCCCTTCAAATTTTAAGGCTTCGATCTACAGTATGTCTCAACCGGGTGTGAAAGCCTTTAACGCAAAATTTCCACTCGGTATGCCTGCAACCAAATGTGCTGATGGCCCGAGTGTTGCCAATGGCATTAGCTTCTATTCATGGACAGGTATTTCCAACACCACCAACTTACTTGATCCAGATACGATCTTTACCGCAATGGGGCCAATTGCATTTAGCGGACAACCGAACGACGGCTTAGTGAGCCAATGCAGCAGTAAATTGGGTAAAACTGTCCGTGATAATTATAAGTGGAACCATTTCGATGAAGTCAATCAAGTATTGGGCTTGAAAGGACTATTTGCACCAGACCCTGTTTCAGTCTATCGTCAGCATGCCAATCGTTTGAAACTTCAAGGTTTATAACTTTCTTTCATACATAAAAAAATGCGCCAAAAGGCGCATTTTTTACAGCGTTGTAAAACAAATTATTTTGCTTTACGAGCTGGTAATTTTTCACGAATACGTGCAGCTTTACCAGACAATTCACGTAGGTAGTAAAGTTTAGCACGACGAACGTCACCACGACGTTTCACTTCGATACCAGCAACGATTGGTGAGTGAGTTTGGAATACACGCTCAACACCGAAACCGCTAGAAATTTTACGTACTGTGAACGCAGAGTTCAAACCACGGTTTTTCTTAGCAATTACAACACCTTCAAATGCCTGAAGACGTTCACGCTCACCTTCTTTTACTTTTACTTGAACAACTACTGTGTCACCAGGAGCAAAAGCAGGGATGTCTTGTTTCAACTGTGCATTTTCAACAGCTTGTACTAAAGGATGTTTACCACTCATGGGGTATCTCCGATTATGCGAGTTAGAAGAGGTCTAATCATCGCTGGGGCTAGAGGCTAAAGCGCATAGACCCGATTAACTTTCCCTTTATGCTTGACCGCTTCAATACATAAAGAGCCTAATATAAGATTTAAAAAATTTAAACCTTGGAATCTTTTAGCCATTTCTTTTGCTGCTTGGTCAATTCAACTTTTTCAACCAACTCAGGTCGGCGCTCTAAAGTGCGTTGATATCGCTGCAAAAACCGCCACTTCTCAATATTGGCATGATGTCCCGATTTTAATACTTCAGGAACATCTAAACCTTCAAAATGGTCTGGCTTGGTATATTGTGGGCAATCTAAAAGACCATCCACAAATGAGTCTTGCACATGTGATTGCTCATCAGACATTGCACCCGGAAGTCTCCGAATCACACTATCCAATAAAACCATCGCAGGGAGTTCACCACCAGATAAAACGTAATCGCCTATTGACCATTCCTGATCAACATATTGTTGGATCAAACGCTCATCAACTCCTTCATAACGACCACACAATACAATTAATCCATCATATTTGACGAAATCTTGTACTGCAGGTTCATTTAAGGTCTTACCTTGCGGAGACATATACACCACAGGGACATGAACAGCACCCGCTTGCTTGGCAAGCTCTTTGGCACGATGAATTGCTTTCGCTAATGGCTCAGCCATCATCACCATACCAGGACCACCACCAAATGGACGTTCATCCACTCTTTTGTAGTTGCCCTCAGCAAATTCGCGTGGATTGATACAATGAACTTGCACAATGTCACGTTTTGCTGCGCGCCCGCTAATACCGTAGGCTGTAATCGCTTCAAACATTTCAGGAAAAAGCGTAATGACTGCAAAAAACATCGCAGACTCCTCTATTTTCCTGCTGCGTCAATCCTTAAAGGATTAATAATCTACGCCCCAATTTACGTAGATACGACCAGCTTCGAGATCAACACGCTGTACCACATCTTTATGCCATGGAATCATTCGCTCTTCGCTATCGACACTGTCAGCAGTAGCGCGAACTACCATCACGTCGTTAGCACCTGTTTCAAACAATTCGTGGATTTGACCGAGGTTGACTTCTTGCTCATCTTCTCCAAGACCTAACACTGTTAAGCCCTTCAAATCTGACCAGTAGTACTCGTCCACGCCTGCTTGCGGCAGTTGCGATTTAGAGATCCAGATATTTGCACCAACCAAGTTATCTGCCGCGGTACGATCACTCACACCTTTTAGCGAAACAACCAAGCCTTTGCCATGTGGTTTCCAACGTTTTACATCTACTGTTTGCCAACCTGCTTTGGTCTCAATGTACCAAGGGAGGTAGTCAAAAATATTGCTCATAGGTTCTGTATTGGAATAGACCCAGAGCCACCCATTTAATCCATATGCTGAACGTAGCTGTCCAATCTGAATACGATCTTCGGGAACATTCTGTGTTGGTGTCATGGGTAACCTACTACTAATTAAGCAGTAGCTGCAGCTTTCTTAGCTTCAGCAGCTAAAGAAGCAACACGTTCTGAAGGTTGAGCACCTTGTGAAACCCAGTGAGCAAAACGGTCAGCATCTAAACGAAGTTTTTCTGCTTTACCTTGAGCTGTAGGGTTGAAGAAACCGATACGTTCGATGAAACGACCGTCACGTGCATTACGGCTATCAGTCACAATGATTTGATAGAACGGACGTTTTTTAGCACCACCGCGTGCAAGACGAATAACAACCATGATAGAACCTTATAGTTTTTACGGATTATCCCTGTACCGACCATCGATACATTTCAAACCCCTTTCATAGAGGGCGATATTTTACGTTATATTTGTGCTGAAAGAAAGATCAAATTTCAGGTTATCCACAGTTTGAATTTATCTTAGCGACCGTCCCAGTTTGAGGTGGCTGAAGGAGTACATGCTGTCGTAGTTTTAGTCCAACATTTCCATCCATTACTATTAAGAATTACACTTCCATTACCCGCTTGAACGGTACTAGATTTAGGTTCTGCAGTTAGAGTATAAGTTTGACCGCTAGGAACTAATGTAATGCTATACACAGGATTAGATGTTGGGTAATCCTTGATAGTTGTACTATTATCTAAAGTTGCACTTGTATAATTATGATGAATCACGTAATAACTCTGTAAACGCTGGGCAGTATTCATCATTTCGCTTTGTACTTCAGCTCGATTAGTACGAATTTTATACTGATTATAAGATGGATAAGCTATTGCAGCTAAAATGGCAATAATTGCTACTACAATCATCAACTCGATTAACGTAAATCCTTTTTTAAATCTTATATCTTTACCATTCATTTATACCACCAGTTTTACACTCACTATATGTCATCACAGAAAAAGTTTTATTTTTACATTTGAAACCATCACTCGTTAACAGAAAATTAAATTTTTTTCCATAAGTATCATTCGCATTTGCTTGCATTGCCCATTTTTGCCCTGTTGAACTTGTATCAACCAATTTTTTAGATGAATCAGTACCATCAACAATAGAAATTGTATAACTGGTATTCACCACTAAAAAGGCAGTATTAGCTCCAACAGCAAAACCCTGATAATTAAAATTTTTTGATTTATATCTTTCTAATTCCTGAGAAATCCTCAGCATTTCCTGCATAGCTTTGGACTCTTCCCCTTTACGCATATAAGCCTGATAACTAGGGATAGCAATTGCTGCGAAAATTGCAACAATTACTACTACTACCATCAATTCGATCAAAGTAAAACCCTTTGCCTGTTTAGTGTTCATTTTAGACATTATGTTTCCTTATGAACGTTTAGCCAGCCACTTCATTGGTTCAAAGCGAAGTGGTGTTGAATATTGTGCTGAGACTCCACTGCTTTGACCTTTACCTGTAATTGGCCCAATCTTATTATTAGCCATCCCTCCCACTACTACAGGAACAATACCAGCTCCTACATCATTACCTATACCACCGTTAGCAGTAGAATAACTGCGACCATCTGTGGACGTACCACAATTATTGCCATCTGCACCCATGCTACCAAAAGGCAAGCAATAGTTTTTGATATATGAGCGACCTTTAACCCCTGCACTACAATTAGATGAAGAGCCCTTATCTGCAGAATCAAAATAACTAGTAAACAATGTATTTTTAATTGCAGCAAAACTACTGAGTACTTTATAACGTGCTATAGATTGGGTAGATTCAATATTATCTGTACCTGTTCGACCAAGTGCTGTACCTGTTAAAGTGTGATACCAGCCATGATTTCCTGCCGAAACCATATCGGCAACTGTGGGCATAGTACCTGTAGTCGCTGTTATATCAATCATGTTGGTCAATGTAATATTTTTACTACTTAACCCATCTGTTGTCGGGTTTATCCCAGTGGTATCGCTATCATTGGCATTGGTGTATAAATCAACGCGTCCTATATCCCGGTCAAAAATACCATAAACACGATCAGGCAAACCACCATTCGTACCTGCTGTACTAGTTAAAGTGCTTTCCAGTGGATTACTAGTATTTCCCGAACCAATACTAATCACAGCAAAGCGTGTTGCACTTCCTCTCACACCACCTAAACTATATGAGGTAGTAGTAGAAGTACCCCCAGTTGTTGCTGTTGAAGACGCACTTAGACTATGCACAGTAAATGTTGGGATTTGATAAAAACGTGGTGCAGCTTTTGTCGAACGCTCTGGGTCTGAAATAAAGTTTGCAATGCGCTGAATACGTTTAACTACCATATTTTTAGTTAAAGTACCCACTGTTCCAGAAGATGCATTATCGATATCTACACGGAAAACCTGCCCACCAAGATCACCAAAATAGAGATTATCAACAAAACCGTCACTATCTCGATCAATCGCTTTAATTTCACTAACTACGCTATATTTTAAATTCGCATTATTAGTTTTTTGCGTATCGTTACTATTATTTGCTACCGTATCAGTTGCAGAACTACTTCCCCACCATAATAATGTACCCGCAGCAGGCATTGTTGTATCTATTGAACCTGTAGCTGTTTTTGCCTGCTCTGCTGCAAAAATATAAACACCATTTCCTTTAGTTGCTGTTGTATTAGATTTATAGGTTACACTGTCATAAGCAGGATCATACCCTCCACCTACAATCGTCACTAGCTGTGGTTTACCTTTCCACTTAATCCATGCAATCGTTGGCTTGGACCAACTTTGTCCCATACAATCTAAAGGTGCTGTATTGCTACAAGTTCCTGTTAAACTGACTACACCTGTTGCACTTATAGATTGTTGAGGCCCAACCTTAAATAAAAGTTTAGGGCTACTTGTCTCGATATCTTTTAAATCAAGTGCATAGTAATTATAACCACCTCGACGCATTCCTCCATACACATTTAGCGTTGAAGCTTTAAGAGAATTACTTTCGTTATTTGCCACATAGTTAGCATAAACAGACCAGGCACCATCAATTCCTTGATATAAATCACTTCCTACATTTGAATTAATTTGTAGAGATTTAGCGATAAAACCATTTTTTTGACGCTCAATCATTTCTTTAGGTAAAAATGCGAATTTTTCTTCTCCTGTATCAGCATTTACTACTTGCAACAGGCCTTGATTGGTTCCAAAAAGCACATAATCTTTACGATTAATATAATCTCCAACATTTACCCGAGTATCTCCAGAACCCGTTGCTTTTGTAGCAATTTTACTCTCTGTAGTTAAAAATAATGGTGTTGAGTTAAGCGTAGCACCCATTTGGCGGAGTTGGGCAGCATTTGTTAAATTGGCTGGAGGAGTAGGAACATTTACGCCAAAACCTAATAAATTCAGTAAATATGCTCTATCTGGATCAGCACTTGCTCTTAAACTTTCAGCAGTATTTGTAGATCCAGAAGTATTATTCGAATTAATTAAAGTTAATGCTGTACCAGGCGTAGTAATTGCTGTAACTGTAGCTCCTGAAACTGATCTATCACTATAAATTTTACGACCTATTTGTGTTTGTACAGGAAGCTTGGATAGAGCACCACCTTTTGTGGCATCTGCACCATCTGTATTGATCGAATTATTCCAATAGTCTCGTGTTGCATTTAATAAACCATTCGTATTTATTACATTGTTTGAATTACGATCTTTATATGTACTATCAGCAACACGATATTTTTTTACATTACCCACCCAAATACCAATTGCCTGACTTGCTAATGTATTAGGTTGAAATTGTGAATAAAATGCATAAGGAATTCGTTGTGTAGCATTTAGGGTATCTACAGGAATACCTGGAACCCCTGTATTTAATGCAGGTAAGGAAGTTTCTAAATCTGCCACAAAATCCTTTACACTATCAATCAAATTTTGAGGTGAAACAATTGGATAAAATCCCCCTTGTCCATATCCTCCTACTTTCCCCCCAACATTTAGTGAAGGATCAGTATTTTCCTGTTCCCCCAAATTACAAGCATTTATTACATCCTGAGTTACAACCCTAGTTACCCCATTTGAAACATAAGTATCCCCTACCTTTAAAGCATTACACTTATAATACTTTCTTAATGTACCATCTGGCTTGCTAAGGGAAATTGATTTATCACTTTGTAAGTAAGGGGCAAAATCATCACCAAACCCAGCAATGGCAACTTTAATCTTTTTATCATTATTATATAGTCGCTTAGCAAACTCCCCCATACATGTCCAGCCAAAATCAGTTGCTCCTGAGCCTACCTGTTTAACACTCCCACTGCTTTCACTATTTGGACAAGTAAAACTATTATCTTTCAGCACATTGCGCATCAATATCTGCGCTACATCTCTTTGAGTTTCTGTTGGTGTGCCATTGGTTAGGAGAAATATCCCATTACTGTTACAAGACTCTGTATCACTATCTATTGGAGAAACATATTCTGTTTTAGCGGTATTTTTAACACTATCTATTGAGTCAATAAATCCACTTTGTCTATAACCAATATTTTTTACGTAACCAGACGCAGGATCAGTCACAACTCCTGGATAAGATTTTGTGGGTACTGTATTAGGACTTAAAGGAGAGGTTCCTCCCAGCATATATGCACCGGCTTCTGCCAAACCACTTGCTAAAGGTGTTGTTCCTCCCCCGTATAATGTAGTAACAGCAACACGCATTTTCCAACGCTGCTCTAAGGTTAATGGGGCAGCTGGAATTAATACTTTTGCAGAAGTACCAGTACCATTTTTTTCTCCACTCCCACTTTGTGTTCCTTTAAATCTATACTCCGTAACACCTGCATTTTTATTTTTAGCACTCCAAATCATATTATCTTGAGCAGTCCTATTAGACTGCACAACATAGCTAGATGAAGTTTGAGTTGGCATCTGCCCTAAACCCATTACAATATCATCGGAAATATCCCTATTACTCAATAATTTTGTCATCGCAATCTTCTGACGATCCTGACGACTATATTTATATTCACTTGTACCATCATTACAATAAGGCATAGCATATACAAATGTAGGTTTAACCCCATTACTACTATCCTTAAGCGTATAAGATTCTTGATACTTGCTTTCTAATGAAGAAGTTGCTTCTTCTAATATAGTTTTACCAGCGCAAGCTGGATAATCTTTTAATATAGAACGTTCTGGTTTACTTCCTTTACCATTATCATCCATTCCTGCCGAACTATCCACCATAAGCAATAAAGTAGTTTTACCTTTGGTAGGTTGCTTATAGATATCTAAATCACTTGATATAGCACTATTCACTGTATTGGGTAACATGACCCCCATAGCATAAGCCATCGCAATAACCAAAGGATGCGGTCTAAACTTCATTTTTTTATTTTCTAATTCTTTCATTACACTTTCCCCCGAATCTTAAACAAAATGGACTACATTGGTGTATTACTTTGACGGTATTCAGCAACTTGCGCATTAAATGGCACGTTGTAATGACGCAAACAATCCGCAATGGTATTACTTTCATTTAAACCATCTTTAATTACGTCAGCAGGATAGTCAGTTAAACATGACTTGATTTGTGTAGAAGTTGCTGTACTTGCCATTGCAGGCATTAATGAAGTAGTGTTAATTCTGACTTTAATCGGTTGAGAAACTTGAGGAACATCTGTTCCTTGTACAAAGTTTTCTAAAGGCGCACTTGGTGTGTTATACACTTTAATCGCAACCTGTGTCATCACTGCCTTACGCCCACTAGTATAATTATCAGCTACAGACGGGTCACAAGCACCTCGAGTAATTGGCGAGATTTTCTTTTTTCCCGTGCCAATCGTATCAGCAGTATTAGTTAATATATTGGAAATCACTCCAACAGTATTAGTATCAAAATTTTGTACGATATTCTGATTAAAACAAAATACTACTTCTTTACCAATATTTTCAGGTTGCGAAGCAAAACCAACAAAACCAAACTTACTCGCATTTAATTTTTTATACACTTCCCCAGCGCCTTCAATATTAAAAAAATAGGCATCTGAATTACGCATAAGTAAAGCCAGTGCTTGGCTGTTGGTTGATATTTTTAAAGAAGTTATACTTTCACGAATTGCTACTAAGCCAATAGTAGTCACCACTACAATTAATATTAATATTACGATTAAAGTATTACCTTTTTCTATATTTTTAAGTGCAACCATTATGAACCACTCCCCAATGCATTTCGAAAAGCAACTGTTTGTGAAATTACTTGGCGTAAATTTGAATCAATTGTATTCACAGTAACATTGTTTTTATCTAACACTGAAAAAGCAGAACCATTTCTTGTTTTAATATCTGGGTTACCGCCTACATTTTCATTTGAGCGTATTAATAAACCAATTTGTACACCACGAATACGAGGCGAAGTTCCACTCGTTGGATAACTATCTATATAACGAAAATTCTTTTGCACTAAACCATCAGCAGGAATAGGATCATTTGAAATATTATCTGCAATAACTTTATCATCACTCACTGCAAATAAAATACGCATATATTCAGTATTTCTAATGACAATTTCTCCATTCCCTCCAAAACCTACAATAGTATGAGTTCTAGGATTCCCAGTAGCATCATTTCCTGTAGGTACAGTTTTAGGGTATATACCAGCATCACAACGCAAGTTTCCGTCCAAGATAAAATATCTTTGTAACACATAACTGTTTACAGGTATTCCTGTGCCTTCGCAGTCAAATTGTCCCGTAATATCTACATAGTATTGTATTGTCAATTGATCACTGCTTATATTTGTCTTCTTACCTGTCCCCTCTGCTTCTTTTTTAGTTAATAGGTTGGCAGATCTATTGGTTAAAGTTGAAGGTAAGTTGTCGATTCCCAAAACAATACCCGCATAAGGCAGGCCACTTTTAATCACAGGTTTATCTGCTGAAAAATTGGCTTTGCGAATATCTTCGATCATATAATTAATACCGAAGTTTCCATTGTCTTGTATATCAGAGATAGCTCGCTGCAGGTTGGCACTAATTTGCGCAGTCATAAATAGCTGTATTGCTGCCGCAACTACCAATAACCCTAAAACCAAAGAGACCATTAACTCAACAAGCGTAAATCCCGAGTTAAAACGAGTAAAGTGCAACTTCGTCATATTAATATGTCTCCACAACAATACACTTCGAATTATCTTTCAACTTTCCATATAACGTACAATCATTATCACCACTTCCTTCTGTAGCCGTCGTGGTATCCCATGCAACATATATACAGCTTCGCCCACTATTTAAATTAGTTGAAGATGTAACACTCTCACCATTCTCATCTGTAGTTATAGAGGTTGCACAAGGTAAAATATTAATGGTCATACCTTGCTTATTTGCTTTATCTACTACTTGTTTTACATCCTCTATTGCCATGTTTGCACTTGTACAACTGGAACTTCCAAAACATGATGCCCATGTATGAGATGTTGTTAATGCTCTATAATCTTCCACTGCTTTTACGTAGGCGGATTTTGTTATGTCATTAGTTATTTGGGCATTGTTTTTATCTAATAATGTAAATGCATAAGGATTAATGCGAATACGTTCAGCAAAATCCCTTGCAATATTCATTGCTTGTATTTTATTTAAGGACTCATTTGCAGCATCTACTGCGCGAAGCTGCAATGCAATAAATCCTAAAACTGCAATAGCTAATAATATCAAGGAAACTAATACTTCCATCATCCCAACACCTTGTTGGGTCTTTCTGTTATTCATTAGCAAGTCCCATCACTTTTATTAGATAAAGTACCCATTCTTGTTACTGTAATAATTTTTTTTATATTCAGATGACTATTACAAATCATTAAATCACTATCCGTTGTTGCATCTTTAACAATACCGTAAGAGGTAAAAATAATTGAGGTAGGACTTGTGGAAGTTAATGCATTATTGGACCTTGCACGCCAATAAATGTGAGTATCTGTATTATTCACCGAAGATTTAGTCACATCATTTAAGGTTACGGTAACTTCTTCCCTCAATAAGACTGCTTTACTTCTAGCCTCGAATAATGTATTCGACAAATCTCTCGCAGTTAGATTTAATCTTTGTTTTTCAACCATATAATTCATAGAAGGCGCAGCCAATATGGCAATAATCGCCAACACCGCAATCGTCACCATCAGCTCAATTAACGTAAATCCCTTATTTTTCTGCATACTCCCCCCAAGGCGCGCCAAACTTTACCCTATTAAAAATAATATCTAATTAAATTACAAAACAAACACAAATAAGGATAAAAGGCATAAAAAAACAGATAATTGCCAAAAAGCAACTATCTGTCAATTCCTAAAAAATTCAGACTGTTAAGTGTTTAACACTTTAGGCCTGAGTTACCGGAATACGTAACTCTTTCGGTAAACTAAATGTAATACTCTCTTCACGACCATCCAGCTCTTTAGGTGCTTGGGCACCCCAATCCTGTAAACGCTGAATGACCTGTTTAATCAGAATTTCTGGTGCAGAGGCTCCAGCGGTTACTCCAATCTGAGCATTTTTTTCAAACCATTCCTGTTTGAGTTCATCGGCATTATCAACCAGATAAGCCGCTTTACCCATACGTTCTGCCAACTCACGCAGACGGTTGGAGTTTGATGAATTTGGCGAACCCACGACAAGTACCACATCACAACGCTCGGCTAGATCTCGTACTGCATCCTGGCGGTTTTGGGTGGCATAGCAAATATCATCTTTACGCGGCCCTTGAATCAGCGGGAATTTTTGGCGTAAAGCATCAATCACTTTCGCCGTATCATCAATCGACAAGGTTGTTTGCGTGACAAAAGCCACTTTTTCAGGATGATGCACAGTTAAGGCAGCAACATCTTCTTCATCTTCGACCAGATAAATTTCACCACCATTTTTCTTGTCATATTGCCCCATGGTGCCTTCGACTTCCGGGTGACCTTCATGACCAATCAGAATAGCTTCTACGCCTTCACGCGCATATTTGGTCACTTCAATATGCACCTTGGTGACCAATGGACAGGTTGCATCAAAAACCTTTAAACCACGGCGTTCGGCTTCAAGCTGTACCGCCTTGGAAACCCCATGTGCGCTAAAAATCACAATATTGTCGTCCGGCACTTCATCGAGCTCATCGACAAAGATTGCGCCACGCTGACGCAAGTCATCGACTACAAATTTGTTGTGTACCACTTCATGCCGTACATAAATCGGTGGGTTCAAGCATTCTAGGGCACGGTTCACGATCGCGATGGCGCGATCAACACCTGCACAGAAACCACGTGGATTAGCTAAAACAATTTCCATAGAATCCTCAATGCCCACTCAATTTTACGGGTATCACTTGAAATAAATGTAAACAATAGACGTCTGACTATTTTGTTTGGCGCGCGTCTACTCTAAAATAGAGAAGATATTTTATCATATCAGGAAAAATATCATGTCGGGTCTCTTGTTTGTCGTTTCTGCTGCTTCGGGAACGGGCAAAACATCCCTCGTTAAAGCCCTGCTTGAACGTGTAAATAATTTACATGTCTCTGTTTCTCATACCACTCGTGGTCAGCGTCCTGGCGAATTAGACGGCGTACATTACCATTTTGCAAAAAAAGAAGATTTTTTATCTTTGGTGAATGAAGGTGGCTTCATTGAATATGCAGAAGTTTTTGGTAATTATTACGGTACTGCACAGCGCACAGTAAAAGAACAATTGGCTAAAGGTCATGACGTTCTACTTGAAATTGACTGGCAAGGTGCTGAACAGGTTCGTAAACTTTTTCCTGAATCTAGACAAATTTTTATTCTCCCTCCGAGTCAGTTCGATTTACGTCAACGTTTATCCAATCGTGGTACAGACTCTGTTGAAGTGATTGAACATCGTCTCGGCTGTGCCGTAGAAGATATGCAGCAATATGTTAATTTTGACTATGTCATTATTAATGATGACTTTAATAAAGCACTGCATGACTTAGAGTCCGTGATTATTGCCAATCGTCTTGTTTTAAAACAACAAGCCATGCGCCATGAAAAACTGATTGAGAAATTAATCACCCCTACGGAACAGTGATTAAAACTTGAGTCTATAGACAAAGCACCTTATACTGCACAGTCTGTTAAAAATTTATATTCAAACGAGAATTCTTATGGCACGCGTAACCGTTGAAGATTGTTTAGACCATGTAGACAACCGCTTTGAGCTTGTACTAGTGGCAAGCAAACGCGCGCGTCAATTGGCACGTCAAGGTATCGAACCTACTGTTGAGTGGGACAATGACAAACCAACCGTTGTTGCTCTTCGTGAAATCGCAGCGGGTCACGTTTCTAAAGACATTTTGAAACAACGTGAACAAGACTACCAAACTTCAAGTTTAGACCTTGCACTTTCTGCAAATAACCTAAACTTAGACGGTTTTTCTTTCCAATAAGATAAACCTGACCTTAAAAGCCTAGTTTTTAACTAGGCTTTTTTTATGGATTCTCTTTAATATTTTACTCAGAACAGTTATAACATAAGCTTAAGAAGTGCAAAGCAAGCGAAAAAGATTTTCATTTTTTTAAACTAAAAAAATTGACAAGTCATGCAATATGCATTTCATTAAAGTATTAACCGTTTCATTTGTAAATCAGTAGTAAAAGGGTGTTCTATGCCAGGCCCAATGGTCAGCCAAGCCAAGCAACAGTTAAATGTGATAATCGACGCTTACCTTTCAGTAAGTGATGTCGAACGCGTGCTTGAAGCTTGCGACTATGCGGATATTGCCCATGATGGCATTACCCGTAAAAGTGGCGAACCCTACATCCTTCACCCAATTGCGGTGAGCTGTATTTTGGCGCATATGCGTCTGGATGCGGAAACTTTAATGGCCGCTTTACTACATGATGTCATCGAAGATACTGAATTTACTAAACAAGATATTACTGAAAAATTTGGTCTGACCGTTGCTGAACTCGTCGACGGCGTCACCAAACTCAGCCATTCTAGTGATAAAGAATATAATAAAGCTGCATCCTTCCGTAAAATTTTGCAAGCCACCCTACAAGACCCACGTGTCATTATTATTAAACTTGCGGATCGTTATCACAATATGACCACACTGGGTGCTTTACGCCCTGACAAACGTGCTCGTATTGCCCAAGAAACTTTTGAAATTTTTGTGCCTATGGCACGCCTTGTCGGTATGAATGAAATGGCCGACAACCTTGAACATTTGTGTTATCAAAATCTCGACTTAGATATGTATAACAATGTTCAAGAAGCTTTATTACAAACCAAACCGAAACGCTGCGAATACCAAACCAAGTGGGAAAACAACCTTACCACCCTACTTGAACAGCACCATATTTCAGGTCGAATTAAAAAGAAAAATAATAATATTGAATTACTTCGCCACTTCGTAAAAAACGATATCGATCTGCAAGAGCTCACTCATAGTCATGCCTTTGAAATTATTTTACAAAGCATCGCAGACTGTGACCGACTTGCTGACATCCTCAAAGAAAGCTTTAAAGTCCTTAATTACGCCGATCATATCCGTCGCCCACTCCCAGGTGGCAACCAGTCACTGATGATGCGCTTAAAAGGTGAAAAGACCATTTTATCGCTGACCATCCAAACGGAGTTGATGCGTAAAGCGGCGCGCTTTGGTGTGGTTCTCGGTGAAAATGCACCACAAGCTTGTCGCTCAGCGATCCAAGCCTCCATGCAAAATTTAAACGTGTTAGTCGATGGCGCATGTGCCAAGACCACGTTTAGTGAATTACTCGATTATCTACATCAAGAGAAAATTTGGGTTTATACCCCACACGGTCATTTGCATGAACTCCCTCAGGGTGCCACAGCGGTTGATTTCGCTTATTCAGCAAGCTTATTTTTGGGCAACCATGCCGTTGGTGCGAAAATTGATGGGGAAACCAAGCCCCTTTCAACACCATTACTGAGTGGTCAAGTGATTGAAATTATCACTGATGTTCTTGCAACACCAAACCCTGACTGGCTGAGCTTTATTAACACCCAAAAAGCCCGTCGTGCATTACAAAATATCCTTCGTGATCAGGACCAAGACGAACAACGCTTAGTTGGTCAGCAAGCTTTAAATCGCGCATTAAAACTCTTTAACCGTTCTGTGAGTGATTTGACATTAGCCGATTGGGAAAATGTGCTGAATTGGCGTCATTTAAATGACAAAGAACAATTGTTTGAACAGATTGCAGTCGGTGACTTACTACCTCAATTGGTTGCCAATCATTTATATGCTCAAGATACCATTCAGAATTCAAACTCTGCACGCTTAATCTTGGGCACTGATGGCGTCGACGTCAAATATGCGCACTGCTGTAACCCGGTTTTAGGTGATCCAATACAAGGACATTTATCACGTCGTGGTTTGATTGTGCACCGTTCACGTTGTCATAATTTATTGCATGAACAACATTTACATCCTGAAAATATCATGCCTTTACACTGGACTACAGAAGACAGTGAGGACATTAGTTTTACAGCCTATTTATGCTTAAACATGCTGTTAAATGATGAACAAATTTCAGAGCTGATCTATCTATGCCGTAAAGAAAAAGTCGGTGTAGAAACTGTCCGTTCACATGAAGAAAAAACCTATGTGAATATTGTTGTACACAATCGTAAACAAATTGCCGAAATTATCCGTAATTTAAGAATGCATTTTGGCTTCCCACGCATCAGTCGTTTGGCACAACCTGTTGCCATTGCTGAGCCTGCGAAAGTTGCCAGCTAACCTGACACCGCATATGTATATGTGCTGTGTCTGTGATGATAATAGGAGAAATAGATGTCCCGCCAGGTAATCCATACTGAAAATGCACCCGCTGCAATTGGTACTTACTCACAAGCCATTTTAGTGGGCGACACTTTGTATTTATCAGGTCAAATTGGCTTAGATCCATATAGCATGGAGCTGGTAGAAGGCATTGAAGCTCAAATTCGCCGTGTATTCGACAACTTAAAAGCGGTATGTGAAGCTGCAGGTGGTACGCTAGCAGATATCGCTAAGTTGAATATTTTCCTCACTGACCTTTCTAACTTCCAATTGGTCAACCAAATTATGGGTGAATACTTTGCTCAACCTTACCCAGCACGTGCAGCACTCGGTGTAGCTAGCCTACCAAAAGGCGCTTTAGTAGAAATGGATGGCGTGGTTATTATTAATCAATAAGTTAGTAAATACCGCTTAAGCCCATCACTGAATATCAAATTCTAAAAGAATAGAAGTCTCATACGGAAATCTGAGCATTACTCAGATTTCCGCTTAAATGACATTTTTTATTCAAAAACTCAATCAGCATAAAAGTATTTTTAGATGATTTTTATTGACAAACGATAATAATTATCAATAATATTACTTATCCCATTTATTCACTTGGTTTGATTTCATGTACGTTTGTTTGTGCCGTGGTATTACTGATCAAGACATTAAAGATGCAATTGCCAATGGCGCCGAAAGCTATCGTGAAGTTCGCGATATGCTTGATTTAGGCACCTGTTGTGGTCGCTGTGCTCCTGAAGCACGTATGATCATCAGTGATGAAGTTGCGCAAATTGCAGCTCGGATCGCAATTGCTGCATAAACTAAACTTTAAAGTTTCCTCAACAATCATAATTATAAAACCAATGGTCTCAGACCATTCCTCCTCCCCCGCTTCTGACTCTAAGCGGGTTTTTATTTATTAAATATCTGGAAATTAGCGCCTTGTTTTGATTGTGATTTTCATTTGCTGTTCTATAAAACACTCGCTAAATTACACTTTGTTGTTTAAGATATTTCTATTCTAATATCGAATTTATATTGCTTAGTTCGAGCTTTATTGCAGTTAAGGAGTCAGACATGAAAGGCAATCGTGATGTAATTAATCAGTTAAATCAGGTGCTTTATCATCATTTAACTGCAATTAACCAATATTTTCTTCATTCACGGATGTTTAACGATTGGGGCATTGAACAGTTAGGCGCTGCGGAATACAAAGAATCGATCCGCCAAATGAAGCATGCCGATAAAATTATTGAACGCATTTTGTTTTTAGAAGGCCTGCCTAATTTGCAACATCTCGGTAAGCTGTATATCGGCCAACATACCGTTGAAGTATTGAACTGCGATGTGCGTAAAGTCAAAGAGAACATCGAAGCGATACAAGCCGCGGTTAAGCTAGCAGAAGAACAGTTAGACTATGTGACTCGCGATTTAGTGCAAGAAATTTTAGAAAAAGAAGAAGAATGGTTAGATTGGACAACTACACAGCTGGATTTAACTGAGACTGTAGGTATTGAGAATTATATTCAGAGTCAGATTTGAAAATTTCAGTGAATAAAAAAAACCTGCAGTTCAAATGCAGGTTTTTTTTATGTTGTTTTGAGTTTATTTCCAAGGACGAAGGTCAACAATTTTAATCACCTCACCTTTTTCCTTATTCACTAAAACGGTCATATCTACAGCATTGGCTTTTAAGGGCACATATCCAGTCGCTTGCGGATATTTCTCAAATATCTTTTGTGATATACGCTGAATTATCAGGAGACTTTCCCTTGGGAGATTCTAGGCAGCCAACTTATAAAAGTCTTCGGCCATTTGATTTGGTGTCTTAAAACCCAAACCCTTTTGAATTCTTCTATGATTATAAAATAACTCAATGTATTTTATAATATCTGCTTTGGCTTCTTCTCTGGTTTGATAGTTGTAATGATGCACTAACTCATTTTTCAGTATTCCCCAAAAGCTTTCAATCGGTGCATTATCGTAACAGTCTCCGCGCTTGCTCATTGAATGAACCGTACCGGGTTTGTCGGAGAGTCAATATTCTGAGAGACTATCCCGATGACAAAATTAAAATATACCCCTGAAATCAGAGAAAGAGCGGTTCAATTATTGATTGAATCTGAAAAAGATTATCCTTCTACTTGGGCTGCAATCACAGCAATTGCGCCTAAGATCGGTTGTACTCCTGAAACACTACGTGTTTGGTATCAAAAATACTTAGATCAACAAAATCCCGCCAAAGTACAACAGATATCTGATCAAGAAAAAATGAAGCAAATGGAACGTGAAATTAAAGAATTAAAACGTGCCAATGAAATTCTACGTAAAGCAGCCGCTTTTTTCGCCCAGGCGGAGCTCGACCGCCCATACAAATAATGGTGGATTTTATCCATAACAATAAAGATCGATATGGTGTTGATGCGATTTGTAGGATTTTACCGATCGCAGCTTCAACCTATTACCGAACTTTAGATCTCGCTGACAATCCAGAACATCGAGCGAAACGAGATCTACATGATGAGCATCATGCTGAACAAATTAAACGAATTTGGAAGGAAAGTTCAGGTCGATATGGTGTACGTAAAGTCTGGCAAAAATTAAAACGTGAGGGTTATGTTATTGCACGTTGTACAGTTGCTCGATTGATGCAAAAGCTAGGTATACAAGGTGTTTGGCGTGGTAAGAATAAACAAACCACCCGTAACCGAGATGACCAAAAACGGGCAGATGATTTAGTGAAACGTAATTTTAATGCTGATCATCCAAACCAACTATGGGTGGGTGACTTTACCTATATTCAAACTCATTCAGGCTGGGTATATACCGCATTTGTTATTGATGTGTTCTCACGAGCAATTGTTGGATGGAAAGTATCTACACGGATGAATACAGATATGGTGCTCGATGCATTGGAGCAAGCATTGCACGATCGAGGCATGCCAAAGAATGTGATTCATCATTCCGACAGAGGTGTGCAATATCTTTCTATTCGCTATACCAATCGTTTAGAAGCAGCAAATTTAAGAGCATCAGTCGGTACGACTGGTGATTCATACGATAATGCTTTGGCTGAAACAGTGAATGGCTTATACAAAATAGAGGTGATTGAATATTTAAAAGCAGATTGGCAAGGTTTAGCAGATGTACAGCTTGCGA
The DNA here is from genome assembly GCF_013419225.1 of Acinetobacter sp. YH12097. Taxonomy (NCBI): domain Bacteria; kingdom Pseudomonadati; phylum Pseudomonadota; class Gammaproteobacteria; order Moraxellales; family Moraxellaceae; genus Acinetobacter; species Acinetobacter sp. YH12097. Next base: position 34,192 of record NZ_VPAN01000034.1, read on the forward strand.
CACTAAACTGGGTAGATTGGTTCAACAAAAAGCGTGTACACAGTGCACTGGGTTATGTATCGCCTTTTGAGTTTGAAGCAATGTACTATGATAAGATTAACCCGTTAGGTCAGGTGGCCTAACTTAAATAAAAAGTCTCCGACAAACCCGGTACGGTTCAGAACCTTGAAAACCATATTGCTCAAGTATATTTCGATATTCATGGCTGCAATATTGACTTCCTCTGTCTGAATGCACAATCAGTTCTTTGGTTGGTTTTTGATTGTGAATAGCCATATTTAGCGCAT